>JAIYBI010000490.1 GCA_027488595.1 Opitutaceae bacterium
CTACACGACGCTCTTCCGATCTTACATGGGCGCGCTTTTGGTCGGGCTGCTGGTGCGCAACGCGCTCGACCTCGCGGGACTTCAGTGGATCGACAGCCGGGTCGTGGACATGATGGGCGCTGTGCTGCTCGCGTTTTTCCTGACGATGACGATGGCCAGTTTGAATCTGGTCGAACTGGCCGGGACGGCGGGCCCCATGTTGGTCATTCTTACGGCCCAGATTCTGGTGGTGGCGCTGTTTGCGCGCTGGGTGGTTTTCCGCTGCATGGGCCGCGATTATGAGGCGGCGATCATGAGCGCCGGCTTTTGTGGTTTTGCGCTCGGCTCCACCTCGAACGCGGTGGCGAACATGGATTCGCTCACCAAGCGCTTCGGGCCGGCGCCGCGCGCCTTTTTGATCGTGCCGACGGTGGGCGGACTGCTGGTTGATCTGACCAATTCGTTCAACATCACCTGGTTTTTGAACATCCTCAAATGAGCCTATCACGAGTGCGGGCCCTGCTGGCTCTGGCGGTTTCATTGCCTCTCAACGGAGTTGTCGCATCACCTGTGGTGACGACCACGAAAGGTCTCGTGGTCGCGGCCGAAGGCCACGCAGCGGAGGCCGGAGCGGCGGTGTTGCGCAAAGGCGGCAACGCGGTGGATGCGGCGGTGGCGACCGCGCTTACGCTTGCCGTGACTTACCCGCGCGCCGGCAACATCGGCGGCGGCGGCTTCATGGTGGTGCGCCTCGCGGATGGAACGGCGACCGCCTTTGATTTTCGCGAGATGGCACCGGGCGGGGCAACGCGAACGATGTATCTGGATGCCGAGGGCAAGGTCGTGAAAGGCCGCTCTACCGAAGGCCACCTCGCCGTTGGGGTGCCCGGCACGGTGGCGGGTCTGGCTCTGGCGCTGGAGCGGATGGGCTCGGGCAAGATGGCGTGGGCGGAACTGGTGGAGCCCGCGCGCGTGCTGGCGGAGAAAGGCTTCGAGGTCACCGACGCGCTGGCGGAGGATTTGAGCGCGAGCGCCGATTTGCTGGGAGCCAACGCGGCGGCGCGGAGGATTTTTTTGCGCGATGGGAAATTTTATACGGCGGGCGAGACCCTGCGACAGCCGGAGCTGGCGGCGACGCTCGGGCGTTTACAGAAGGACGGGCCGCGCGAGTTCTACACCGGCCGCACGGCCGAGTTGTTTGCCGCCGATATGGCGGCGCATGGCGGACTCATCACCCGCGAAGATCTCGCCGGCTACCGTGCGGTGGAGCGGGCGGTGGTGCGCGGCACCTATCGCGGCTATGAGTTGATCACCATGCCGCCGCCGAGCTCCGGCGGCATCGCGTTGCTCCAGATGCTGGCGATGTTGGAAGGCCATGACGTCGCCGCGCTAGCACCGGCGGGAGCGGAAAAAATCCACCTCTTCGCCGAGGTGATGCGCCGCGCCTATGCGGACCGGGCGGCGTATTTGGGTGATCCAGATTTCGCGAAAATCCCTGTCGGTGCCTTGCTTGATCGCACTTACCTCGCCCGCCGCGCGGCGACGATTGACCCGGCGCGAGCGACGCCGAGCAAGACCCTCGCTGGCGGGCTCCCGGCTGCGAAGGAAGCTGCGAAACCGGAGTCCATGGAGACGACGCATTTTTCGGTGATGGATGCGGCGGGCAACGTCGTGAGCTGCACCTACACGATCAACGGCATCTACGGCAGCGGCGTGGTCGCGGGCGAAACGGGAATTTTACTTAACAACGAGATGGACGACTTCACGTCGCGTCCCGGCACGCCCAACGCCTTCGGTCTCGTGCAAGGCGAGGCGAACGCCATCCAGCCCCGCAAACGTCCGCTCTCCTCGATGACGCCGACGATCGTCCTGCGCGATGGTAAGGTGGTGATCGTGACCGGCAGCCCGGGTGGGGCGACGATCATCAACACCGTGGCGCAAGTCATCACCAACCTGATTGATCACCGCATGACGCCGACCGACGCCGTGGCGGCTAAACGGTTCAACCACCAGTGGCTGCCGGATGCGATCACCCACGAGCCCGGCTTCGCAAGCGAAGCGGTGATGAACGAACTCAAAGCGAAAGGACACGAGCTACGACTGCGCAAACTCTACCCGAATGACCCGCCACAATGGTCGGGCACGCAGGGCAGCGCCGAGACCATCGCCGTTGATCCGAAGACCGGACTGCGCACCGGAGTCGCTGACGGACGCCGCCCCGGCACGGCGGCGGTGGCGGAGGATGCGAAGCCTGCGGCCGTTTTGGTGCCCGCGCCTGCGGCTGTGTCTGCGCCCGAGGTCGCCGAGCCCTCGAAGAAAGACCTGCCCGAGGATTTTTACGCCAAGTGGGTCGCGCCGTTAATCCCGCTCGATTCCGATGCCGGTCGCGCGCTGCTCGACCGCGCCTCGCCCGACTATGAGCCGTTGCTCCGGAAATCGATTCCGCAGCTCAAGAGCCACTGCGGGGCCTGTTCGTCAGTCATCGTGATGAACAGCCTGCTGCCCGGCGCCGGGTTTACCCAGGATTCGATTTTCAACGCGGACACGGCCGACATTATCAAACAGGAGACGGTTTACAAAGTCGGCTTCACGCTCGAGGAACTCATGCGGATGATCCAGACGACCTCGGGGCTGAGCGCGGAACGTTTTCACGCTGGCACCGCAGAGGGTGAGTTTGGTTACGAAGCTTGGCTCGCCGCGTTGAAAGCCGGCAGGCGTAGCACAAAGGACCGTGTTATCTGTAACTTTTCGACGGTCTGGCTGCGCGAGCGCAAGAACGGTGGCGGACACTTCTCGCCGGTGGCGGACTACAACGAGGCGGAAAACAAAGTTCTCATTCTTGAAGTGAGCGGTCTTCGTCCCTCTTTCTGGGCTGATGCGAAGGAAGTGTGGGACGCCATGAACCAAGTGGACAAAGTCAGCGGACGCGCGCGCGGCTGGATCGTGGTATCGAGGCGGTAAACGCTGAGGGCATTTGGCGTGGCTGCGGTTCGCGAACCGTATTCGGCTCGATCGTAGCGGGGAGTGCCATGCGACCCGATTTTCAGCACGGGTCGCATGGCGCTCCCCGCTACTTACCCCGACCAGCGGTTGGGGCTGCATCGAACAAGGCTGGAGCCTAAAACCGATGGGTAATGGTTCTCACGCTGCTTTGTCTGCAGGGGCGGCGGGGCTGACGGCGGGGAGCAGGATGCGGAAGGTGGCGCCTTGGCCGGGTTGGGATTCGATTTCGAGCAGGCCGTCGTGCATCGAAACCAGCTCGCGGGTGATGAACAGGCCCAAGCCATGCGAGCCTTCGTCTCCGGTGGGTGCGGCGGAGAGCGGCTGGAAGGGTTGGAACATGCGCGCGAGGTCGTCCGGCTTCAGGCCGGGGCCGCTGTCGCGCACCTCGGCGTAAACGAAGCGGCCACTCGCCCCGACGCCGACCTCCACGATGCCCTCGGACGGAGTGAATTTGAGGGCATTGGCGATGAGGTTGTCCAAGATCTGGCGCAGGCGGGAGGCGTCGGCCAGCACCTGTGGAAGAGTATCGGGATCGGCGGCAGGCACGAGGGTGATGCGCTGGCGCTTGGACTCGGCAAGCGGGCGGTAGTTGTCCACCGCATCCCGGGCGGCGGCGAGGAGGTTGAGCGGGCCGCGCTGGAGCTGGATGCGGCCCGCCTCGATGGCGGCGGAGTCGAGGAACTCGCGCACGAGGCCGCCCATGTGGGCGGCGTCGGTGCGGATGTGGCGGGCGAGGTCAATCACCGAGCTTGTCTCGGACGGGCGTTGCTCGATGCGTAGTGCGGAAGCGGATACCGCGGAGAGCGGCGCTTTGAGATCGTGGGCGGCGATCTGGAGCAGGCGTGATTTAAGGCGGGCGGCTTGCTCGGCCTCGCCGCGGGCGCGCTCGTCGGCGAGGTGGGCGGAGCGCTCGGCGCGGAGGCGGGCGCGCTGGGCGAAGTAGACGATCGTTCCGAGCCCGAGGACGAGCACGAGGCCGCCGCCGAGGAGGGCGTTTTGCTGGCGGCGGCGGGAGAGCTCGGAGGCTTTGGCCTCCTGATCAAGACGAAGGATGTTGATCTCGCTTTCGCGCCGCTCGGCCTGGTAGCGGGCATCGAGTTCGACCACGCGCTGGCGGCTTTGCTCGTTGAGCATGGCCTCGCGATCGGCGGCGTAGCTGCGCTGGTATTGCAAGGCGGAGCGGAGTTCGCCGCGGGCCTCGTGGGCGCGTGCGAGCTCGCGGTGAATGCCGGCGAGAACGGCGGGACTGTTGAGCGTTTCGGCGATATCAAGGGCGGTGTGGAGCTCGGTAATGGCCTCATCGAGGCGGCCGAGGCGGCGCAAGGCGGAGGCGACGCGACGGTGACCGTTGGCGACGCGGCGGGGCTGGTTGATGGATTGGTAGGTGGAGAGCGCGCGGCGAAAGGAGTCGAGGGCGGCGGACGGGTCGCCGGTGGCGAGGTCAATGGTGCCGAGATTGGTGATGGAATCGGCGGCGCCGACGCGGTCTTCGATCGCCTCACGGAGGGCGAGGGCGCGGAGGTGGAGGGAGCGGGCGGCGGGGTAGTCGCGTTGACCGAGGAGGTTGTTGGCGGTGCCGTTGAGCACGTAGGCGATGCGGTTGCGGTCGCCCCAGGCTTCGGCGACGCGCAAGGCCTCGGAGAAATGGCGCGCGGCGGCGGCGAACTCGCGGGCTTCGGTGTAGCTGAGACCGAGGGCGTTGTAGGTGGCGGAGAGGAGATCGGGGTTGGCGAGTTTTTCGGCGAGGCGGAGGGTTTGCTGAAGCGTCTCGATCGAGGCGGGCAAATCTCCGACGCTCCAATAGGTGCGACCAAGCACAAAGAGAAATGCTGCCTGGGCGGCGGGATCGCGGGCCAGCTCGGCCTCGGCTGCGCCTGCCCGGGCAAGGGTAAGGGCGGCGGGATAATCACCCCGGCTGCGGGTGCGGTTTAGCTCAGTAAGACGGCTGGCGAAAGTGCCGACCGGCGAAGAGGGAGTGACGCTGGATTCGTCGGGGTTGACCGGCTCGTCGGCAGGTTCGGCGTCGGCACCGAACAAGGTGCCGGCGGCGAAGGCGAGCAGGAGAACGAAGGGCAGGGCGCGGCGGGACATGGCTTAGACCGGAGCGTGGATAAGAATCACAGGGTGGCAAACTTCGCCGTGGCATGGCGTAGAGATACGCTAACAGACGGCTTTGCGGTCGGCGGTGGGAAGCCCTCATCGTGCGGGCCTATGAAAACGGCGGGCCTTTTTTTCGCGGCGATTTTGTTCATCGGCGGTTCGGGGGCGGGCAACGCCGCGCCGATGGCGGTGCAGGTGGCCGAGGGGCGACACGGCATGGTCGCAGCGGGGCATCCGGATGCGACGGCGGCGGGGCTCGCGGTGTTGCAGGCCGGGGGCAACGCGGTGGACGCGGCGGTGGCGGTGTCCTTCGCGCTCGGCGTGACGGAGCCCTACGGCTCAGGCACGGGCGGAAAGTTGTCGCTCGTTTACCGTGAGGCGAAGACGGGCCGCGTGATGGTGGTGGAGGCGATGGACGAGGCGTCGCATCACCTCGTGCCGGCGGAGTTTCGCGCCTTGACGACGGAGCAGCGCAAGGCCGGCGCGCAAACGGTGGCGGTGCCCGGGCAGGTGGCGGGCATACTCGAAGCGCACCGCCGCTGGGGCACGCGCCCCCGGGCGGAGCTGCTGGCGCCGGCGATCAAGCTGGCGGAGGCGGGCTTTGAGGTGAGGCCGGCGCAGGTGAAGTTTTTTCGGGCGCAAGAGGACAAGCTCAAAGCGTATGCCGAGCTTGGTCGCATCTACCTGCCCGGCGGGGAAGTGCCGGTGGCGGGCTCGCGGGTGCGCAACCCCGACCTCGCCCGCACGCTGCGCCTGGTTGCAGAGAAGGGCGCGGATGGATTTTACAAAGGCCCGGTTGCGGCGGCCATGGTGAAGGCGCTGCGCGAGGCGGGCAGCCCGGTGCGGGCGGATGATTTTGCGGGCTACGAGGCGCGGGTGACCGAGCCGCTGCGGGGAAAGTTTCAAGGCACGGAGGTGTTTTCCGTGCCGCCGCCGGTGTCGGGCGGCGGAGTGTATCTGCTGGCGCTGGCGGCGCTCGATGCGGAGCGACCGGCCGGTGGATCGGTGCTCGCTCCCGAGGCGCTGAACCGGTTGATGCGGGTGTATTTGGAAGTGGATACGGCCTGCCGCGAAGTGCTGGGCGACCGGCCGGCTTCGCGCGAGAAGTGGCAGGCGCTGATCGTCCCGGACCGGGTGGCGGCGCTTCGCAAACAGGCGCTTACTCCGGCGGCGGAGGCGACCACGACGGCCGCTCTGCGTTCCGCGGTGGAGGATGAGCAGGCGGACGGGTTCGAAGCGATGGCGGCGGAGACGACCCACTTCGTGGTGGTGGACCAGGCGGGCAACGTGGTGAGCGCCACGCAGTCTCAGAGCAACCACTTCGGGTCGGGAATCGTGCCGGAGGGCACGGGCGTGGTGTTGAACAACAGCCTGAGTAACTTTAACCGCATCGCGGGCAATCCCAATGAGGTCGCGCCGGGTAAACGTCCGCGTTCGACGATCACGCCGGCGGTGATTGTGCGGGATGGCAAGCTGGTGGCAGCGCTCGGGGTGCCGGGCGGCAGCCGCATTCCCAGCGCGATGGTGCAGGTGACGGCGGATTACCTTTTGTTCGGTCGTTCGCTGGAAGACGCGATCGGCGCGCCGCGTTTTCATGCGGTGACGCGCAAGAGTGGAGACCCCACGAACCGCTTCGAGACGGAGAAGGAGACTGATTATCGCGTAGCCGGGGCGTTGAAGGCGAAGTTCGGCTGGAAGGATGGCACGGACAGCGAGACGGAATCATTCGGCGGTTTTAACGCAGTGGAAGTGATGCCGGACGGGCGACTGCGCGGCTATGCGGACCAGCGCCGGTCGAACACGGCGATGGGTTATTAGCGCCGGGCGGAGCCAGCGAAATAGAGAAATCCTAAATCCTAAGCGGCTAAATCCTAACGGGGGAATACTTGGCGCGGGGGCGGTTTTTTAACCACGGATTAACACGGATGCACACGGATGGCGGGCGGGATCGGCCTGACGGAAGGTCGGGCCGTTGGGATCATACCGAATACCAATTGTTTTGAGACTTAAAATTCAGTTTAGCGGGGAGCGCCATGCGA
>JAIYBI010000242.1 GCA_027488595.1 Opitutaceae bacterium
GGAGCGCCTGCGCCGATCCCACCCCGGCCCGTTGTGGACGCGAGCTACGACTTCGCGATCACGGCGGTGTTCGCCGATCTGGCGGCGCACGACGCTTACCAAGTTGACCCGGTGCACAAGGCCTTCGTCGCCGACTTCAAGGCGCACTGGGAGCGCGTGCAGATTTACGACGCGCAGTGATGCGACGGTTGGCGGGAAACCGGCGCGCTTAGCCGGCAGGGACTTTGAGCGGGGCAGGGGAAGCGGTCGGGGCGTCAACAGGTGTCGAGTGAGCCTTGGTATCCGGAGCAGGCGTCCAAGGCTGGAGGCCGATGCGGTCCTTGAATACGATGATGCGCCAGGGCTTGCGGTCCGGCATGGCGGCGGCGAGGGCGGAGTTTTTTTCCAGGCCCAGATCGCGCGCAAACAAGATCGGTTGCTCCGGCCATTGGCGACGCAGGTCCGCGGGCTCGATACGACCGTCGGCATCGTCGTCAAAGCGGGTAAACACCAAGTGAATGCCCGGTTTCTCCGTCAGCTTATCTCTGACTTCCTTGAGTCGGGCGACGAAGCTGTATTCTGCGGCGGTGGGTTTGGCTTGAGGCGCGCTGGGGAGCATTCCGACGTGTATCAATGCGATCGCGGCGATGAGTCGGCCTGACCATTTGGTTCCCGTTGCCAAATCCACTCGGGACAGTCCGGCGCAGGCGAGCGAGAGGACTGCGGGTGTGAGGAGGGGCCACCAGGAGGACGAGTAGGGGTAGCGAAGAACGGAAATCGCCGCCAACCCGAGACAGAGTAAAACCGCCGGTCTGGTTTCGCGGTTCGGCAAAGTGAGGGCAGCGGCGAGGGCGGCGAGAGCGAGCGCAAGACCGCCGAGGTAAAAGCTGCCTTCGTAAAGGCGCTTGAACCAGGATTGGTAAACGGGATTTGCCCAGTGCGCTTGAGGGATCGCGACGAGTTCGTCGTAGCGTTCAAAGACCGGGTCGAGTTTCGGCTGCGGGGCACCGAGGGTCTGCCAGAACCAATCGGGCGCGGTGACGTTTCGCTCCCGGTAGTCGGATGCAGGTGTCAGCAGGGCGTTCTTGGTGATGAGGTGATTTCTCATCCCCAGTCCCGCCAAAAGGACAATAGTCAGGATTGCCGTGGTGCCTATCAGAGCCCGGAGCTTGATAGGCGAACACGAGATCGCAGGGTTTGAACGTCGCAGAAAAACTGAATCAAGGGCCATCATCAGACCGAATAGCAGGGCCAGCGAGGAGTCGCAGAGCAGGAGACCGGTGAAGCCAAGCGCGAGTATCAGGCTGCATTGCTTGGTCGCGGCCTCCCGCTGCCTCAGCCAGGCTCCGAGCGCCAGAGTGGAGGCGGCCATTACCAGATAAGGAAAGGGGTCGTGCATCTGCCAGGCACGGCCATGCGCTACTCCGGCCAAGGCCAGCGCGGTTAAGAGCGCGAGCCGGCCGGTTCCAAGCGTGGATTGTCTGAGGAGAAGCCACGCCAGACCGCCGGAGGCCAAAGCGAAGGCGAGGACCGATGCCACGACGGCGTTTCCGCCGCAGGCGGCGATGGCGAGAGCGGAAGCCTGGCGGGCGAGGGGATACCGGGCACCACTTTGCGCATCCTGCCAGACGAGTAACTGCGCCCAGTGCGCAGGCGAAGGTGGCACGGTGGCCGTGAGCGAGCCCGCAAGATAGTTTTCTGCAGCGAGCCGGTCCGCCCGCTCCTGAGGCACGAAGGGGCGCTTGGCGTCATGAAGAAACACGTTGAGCCAGATGGCGAAGGCCAGACCTCCCAGAGCGAACCAAAGGGGCAGGAGTCGTTTGAACGAAGGGGAAATCATGCGAGGACGGGGAGGCTGGGCGATTCAGGGGTTGTCAGGCAAGTGCCGGACTTCATTGGATTGAGCGAATGTCACCCCCCGCTTCGCCTCTGGACTCACTGCGCGCTTGGTTCGAGACCGACACGTTGCGCAAGGCGGCCTGGATTTGCGGACTTGTGGTGCTCGCCGTGTATTCCGGAATGAAGGCGGATGAGATGGCCTTTGATAACGCCTTCATCATTACGGATGACACGCGTCTCGGGTCTTTTTCGATCGAATCGCTGCGCTTGATTTTGACCAAGGACTACTGGTGGGCCACGATGGCCTCGAATCTCTATCGGCCGCTCGCGACGATCTCCTTTTGGTTTGAATACTCGTTTCTTGGCTATGGCGCGGAGCCCCTTGGGTATCAAATCGGCAACGCGGTGCTCCATTGGTGCAATGCATTGCTCCTTTTCTCGCTCGCCCGCCGCTTCGGGGTGAGTGCGCTGGCCGCACTTGGTGCGATGTTGATCTACGCATTGCATCCGGTCTGCACGGAGGCGGTCGCGAACATCGTCGGACGCTCGGACTTGATTGCGACGATGGGCGTGCTGGCGGGGCTGCTATGCTATTTCCGGGCGCTCGAGTTGCCGGCCGGGAAGCGCCGTTGCGGGCAGCTTCTTTTGGCGGGCGCGTGCGGCTTGTTTGGTATGATGGCGAAGGAAAGCGCGATCGTGCTGCCGGCGATCGTCGCGTGGCACGGCATACTGCGGTTCGGCGAATGGGTGCGGGGCGGGGCCGAGCGGCGTCAATGGGTTATGGATGCATTGGTCGCGACTCTCGCGCTTGCACCGGTCGCGATTTTCTTCGTCGTGACACGCTGGATTTTTTCGAGCCATGCGGGGGTGACGAATCACCCCTTTATTGATAACCCGCTCATGGCCGAGGGTTTTTTGGTGACGCGCCTTTCCGCGCTGGGCGTTTGGGGTCTGCAGCTTTTGGCCTTGGTCTTGCCCCTGAGTTTATCGAATGACTACTCGTTCAACGCCATCCCGGTGGCGGTGTTTCCCTTTGGCAATGCGACCGCGATCATGGGTTGGGTCGCCTTGTGTGTGCTCGCTGGTGCGGGTGCATGGGCTTGGCGGGTGAGAGTGCGCTGGCCGGCGGGCATATTCCTTTGGGGTGCCTATGTCATCGCGATGCTGCCGACTTCGAATCTCATTATCCGCATCGGCAGCATTCGGGCGGACCGGTTCCATTATCTTCCCTCGCCCTTTCTCTGGATCGGCGTCGCGGGCTTCGTGCTGTGGGCCTTGGATCGGTCGGGGCCGGAGTTGGCGAAACGCATAACCCGGTTTGCGCTGGTGCCGGTTCTTGCGTGGGCCCTTTGTCTCGCGGCACTCGCGCACTTCCGGTGCTATGACTGGCGCTCCAATCTTGCGCTCTGGAGCAGTGCGCTGGCGGCCCAACCCGGTAGCGCGAAGGTGCAGGCCGCCTCGGGCAACGCGCGAGTGATCGCGCTTCAAACGCCGGAGAACGAAATGGCGGCCGTGCAAGGGCACCTTCGGTCAATGCAGATTTTTAAGACCAACGGGGTGCCCATGTATGATTGGCCGATGCAAACCTATGCTGATCTCATCGCGACCTACCTGAGTCTTTACGACTCCGAGATTGCCCGAGGGAAGAAAGGGCCGGAGATCGAACTTTATCTGGATCAAGCGATAGCGGTTTTCGAAGAGGGAAGTCGGGTGGAAAACGCGGTGCGTCAACGCTGGCGGGAGCGTTACAAGAATCAGGCGGTGGATACGGCACCAATGCTGGACTTCTTTCACCGTAATTATGCCGCCGTCCTGTCGCGAAAAGGGCGTTACCAAGATGCGGTATCCGCTTTGGACGAGGTTCTGCGACTGCTACCCCTTAAAACTCAGAATTACGGCGTGTTGGCCGATATTCACATGGTGGGCGGAAACTACGCGGCGGCGTTGGATACGTATCTTTTGGTGCGGGTCATGGAGCCTGCGACGAGGGGGAATCTTTCAAAGATTGCGAAAGCCGCCAAGGAGCTGGATGCGAATTCCGTGCCGCTCATCGCAGACGGGAGCGGTGAGATGAAGCTAAACCTGAATGATCCTTTGGTGGAGCGCGGAACCCGCAAGGCATTGCTTCGATTCAAGGGGCTTTTGCTGCGTAGTGGCCTTTTCGTGGAAGCCTATCGTGTGGATCGGGCGGCCCGTTACTCTTATGCCATTCATGGCCCCTTGGAGGGTGCCAATTAGGCTGAAACGTGGCCTGATTCGCTGGTAGCACGGTCGTGCAGGCTCGCCGGGCTCTTCCTGGAAGCACGGGAGGTTTGCTTCGTTCGCGGCGCGCGAAGCGAATTTTTGCCACACCGAATCGATCGAACCCAAGGCGGACAAAACTTTTTAATCTATCGAACTCGTTTGTTGCTAGTGCGGTGCGGGTGAATGGAGCTCCCGTTTGTCGTGGCCAACGAGTCGACTTTGTTCCGCCACCCGACTTGGAGTTTGGCAGTCACCCCAGTGAGCGTGCATAAAAAAACCCGACCGCGTTGGCGGCCGGGTTTTTTGAAGCAAAGAGTCGAGATATTCTTAGAGAGCCGTTCCGGCCGTGGAGGTCGCGAACTGAACGCGGACGCCAGCAGGGGTCGCCGCACGGATGTCGGAAACTTGGCTGCCTGAGCTCGTGCGATTACCGATAAAGGCGCTCGCGGTGTTGCGGAAGAAAGCAACATTGCCGCCAAGGAACACGACGTGGCCACCATCGCTGCCGTAGGGAGCAGAACCAGCGGTGGAGGGCCAATTGCTCGCGCCGCCCTCGATGCCGCGGGTGAAGGCGACGGGGGTGGTGGCGGGGTCGTTGGCGGACAAGCCGGTGACGAAGGTGAAGCTGAGGGTGGCAGTGCCAGATGCGAAGCCGGTCTCGATGGCGGTGCGGGAGGCATTGAGAACGGTGCTTACACCAGTGGCGTTTGTCGCCTCAGATCCGGTGAACCAGATCGTGCCGTCATTGAGACCACCGGACGCAGCGAGACCGCCGGCGGCAGTTTTACCGCTTGCGTTGGTGCCGCCTGTGTTTTGGTAACCAGTCGTGGTGTTCATCGAGCCGGTCGAGGCGGGAAGCAAATCACGGTTGTCGGTCGCGAAAATCAGCGCGGCCTGGCCGATCTGGCGCAGGTTGGATTGGTCAACCGAGCGACGGGCGGTCTCGCGGACCTTACCCACGGTGGGGATGATGATCGCAGCGAGAATACCGATGATCGCTATGACCGTCAGCAGTTCGATTAGAGTGAAGCCTTTGCGGAGGCGCTTGATTGAGGTAGTCATGGGTAGAGTTGAGAGTGAGAGAAAGGCAGTGAGGCCTGATTTTTACAAGCAGTATTTTTGGAGTCGTTCACTTTACGGTAAGTTTTTGGTGCGGACCAGGGCGATTTTCAACTTCCGGGCGATAGTTGAGTTGTCATTAAAGATATCTTATTTTATTATTCATAAAGTATTTATAGTCTTTGTTTCCGCCTTGATTGGGGCCACGAGATCCCTGACAACTCACCCCTTGTATACCACCTAAGTTACTATCGCAGGGCGGTGTTTTGTCCACGGCTCGCAGTTTTAAACCGTGATCATGACTGAGTTGGATGCATGAAGCGTTGGCATTCTTGATCTTCCGGTGCTTCGGGCCTACCAGACTCAGAGGCGGAAATCATCCGGGTTTAGTCCGGATCGGTCTCGCAGCGTCTGAATTGATTTCTGGATGATTTTTTCGGGAGAATGCTTTCGCCTAGTCGGAAAGATGTGTTTCGACGCCTTCACCATGAACCTAGGGGCTCGACAAGCTTGCGCCGGACAATCAACGCTCCGCCGCGATGAAGATTTATCTCGATGGCAAGTTTGTTGATCAGGCGGATGCGAAAATTTCGGTTTTCGACCACGGGCTCCTTTACGGAGACGGTGTGTTCGAGGGTATCCGTCTTTATCAAGGCAACATCTTCCGGCTCGATGCCCATCTGGAGCGCCTCGAATACTCGGCCAAGGCGCTCCTCTTGAAGATGCCGTGGTCGCGCGCCGAGATCGCCGAGGCCACCGCCGAGACCTGCCGCCAGAACGGCCTCACCGACGGCTACATCCGCCTCGTCGTCACCCGCGGCGTCGGCGACCTCGGCCTCTCGCCCTGGCTCTGCCCGGTGCCTTCCATTTTTATCATCGCGGCCAAGATCGCCTTGTATCCTGCCGAGCACTACACCACCGGCCTCAGCATTTGCACGGTTGCAACCCGTCGCATGAATCCGGCGGCTCTCCCTCCCGCTGTAAAGTCGCTCAACTACCTCAACAACATCCTCGCCAAAATCGAGGCGAAGCAGGCCGGCTGCCTTGAGGCGATTATGCTCAACGACCAGGGCTATGTCGCGGAGTGCACGGGCGATAACCTCTTCATCGTCCACAAGGGCGAGATTCTCACCCCCGCGGCGTCGCAAGGCGCACTCAAGGGCATCACCCGCGACGCCATCTTTGACATCGCCGCTGAACTCAAAATCCCGATGCGCGAGGTCAATCTCACCCGCTACGATGTCTGGAATGCCGACGAGTGTTTCCTCACCGGCACCGCCGCCGAGGTCATTCCCGTGGTGAAACTCGATGGTCGCGAGATCGGCACGGGCAAGCCGGGCACGATCACCGGGCGCGTGCTCGGGGCCTTTCACCGCCGTGTGGTGGTCGAAGGCACCAAGATTTGAGGGGTCTTGTTTGCCGTCCCACCGGCAACCCAGTCAGCAGGGCGGGACGCCCTGCTAAGCATCGGGACCGGGTGCGCCCCTCCAAACCCTGCCGGGCTTCGGCGATGGCGCGACATTGTGGCGCAGGCTAAGCATTCATCGTGCGCCTGAGCGGCCCGCCTTGCTTTGTTCGTTCTGAAAACGCACCTCGGA
>JAIYBI010000538.1 GCA_027488595.1 Opitutaceae bacterium
CTCTCGATCAACAAGTGGTTCAACATTGGCGCCAACGGCGGCTCCATCTCCAACGGCACCATCGCCCGCAACACCTCCAACAACGCCACCTTCGCCTGGCAGGCGGGCAGCGTCTCCGCCTCGATCACCGAAGCCGGCGGCGGCATCGTGAGCATCAGCAAGACCGGCAACGGCACCCTTACGATCGCGGGCAATAACGCCCACTCCGGCACCACGACTGTTGCCAACGGTATCTTGGAGGTCACCGCCAACAACGCCTTGGGCACCACTGCGGCCGGCACGACGGTTTCCTCCGGTGCGGCGCTCAAGTTGACCGGCGTCAACTATGCGACCGCCGAGGCCCTCTCCATCAACGGCACTGGCGTCAGCGGTGGTGGCGCCCTCGTCAACAGCGGCACGAGCACCTACGCGGGTGCGGTGACTGCGGCGAGCAATGCCACCATCAACACCGGAGGCGGAACGATCACCTTCACGGGCGGCTTGGTTAAAGATGGCACTGTCCTCGTCCTTACGGGTGGCGGAACCGTCAACGTAAACACCACGGCGATCAGTGGCAGCAGTGCCAACTCCGACCTCATCATCAATGGCACCACCGCCAACCTGAACGTGGCCAACACTTACAACGGCCCCACCACCATCCGCAACGGCGGCACGATCAACGCCAACGTGACCAACGCCCTGCCGACCGCCAACGGTCGCTCAGCGCTGATCATGGATGACAGCGGAACCGGTTCATCCTCGCTCGCCCTCGCCAACGCGGGTCAGTCCATCGCCTCGTTAACCGGTGCTTCCAGCTCCACGGTCAACCTCAACGGCAACACCCTCACGATCGGCGCCACCTCCGGCAGCACGACCTTCGCGGGCGTGATTTCCGGCACGGACGGCTCTCTCATCAAGGACGGAGCCAGCACGCAAATTTTGACCGGCGGCAACACCTACACGGGCACGACCACGATCACCGCCGGCACACTGCAACTGGGAGCCGGCAATGTGTTGGCCGACAGCTCCAACATCGTGCTCAACGGCGGCACGTTGGCCGGAGGCGCCGGGTTCTCCGATACGGTCGGCACCCTCAGCCTGCTCGCCAATAGTTCGATCGATCTCGGTTCTGGATCATCGCTCATGTTTGCCGACAGTTCGGCCCTCAACTGGAGTTCGTTCGGCCTGTCGATCAGTGGCTCCTTTTTGAGCGAAAGCTCCATCCGATTTGGCACTGACAGCAACGGCCTGACCTCCGGCCAGCTCGCCCAAATCACCATCATCGGCAACAGCGCCCCGATTAGCTTGGACAGTCTTGGCTATCTCACTACCGCCATTCCAGAACCCTCCACCTTTGCCGCCCTTGCCGGCCTCGGCGCGCTCGGCGTCGTCGCCGCCCGCCGCCGTCGCCGTGCCTGAGCGAGCCCTGCCCCCGCCTCGCGCCGCCGTCCGGCGCGCGGCGGGAAAAATTTTTTCCACCCCCGATCCCCATGCATGCCATTTCCCGCCGCCAACGCAGTTCGCCAGCTTTCACTTTGATCGAACTCCTGACCGTCATCGCCATCATCGGCATTCTCGCTGCCATCCTGATCCCGACCGTCGGAGCCGTCCGAAGCAAAGCCAGAACCGCGAGCGATATGTCAAATCTACGACAAATCGGCGTCGGAATCCAACTTCACGTCGCTGATAACAAGGATCTCTTTCCCAATCCAAATCTTCCGATTGCCGGGACAGCCTTGCCCGGCACTCCAACCAGTCGTTGGACCTTTCACGAAGCAGTCGAACGCTACATGGGCGACCGTTGGAAAAGAAACCCCTCTTCGATCTACAACTACCTCGGCAACGAAAACTGGTATAGCAGTTACGCGGAACCTCACGCTGCCTTTGTCCCTAACCCTGCCTACAATCAAACCCGGCCCATCGCCTACGGCTACAACGATTATATTCGCAACTCACGCTGGAACGGTCGTTTGAGCGCCATACCCACCCCTTCACAGATTGTCATCATGGCCGAGGTCAACGACCGCAGCACCGTAAGCATGACCCAGCCCCCCGTGGGCAACGGAGACGTCCAAACCGGTTATCGTGTCAACCGCGACGGCAGGGCCCTCTACCTGTTTTGTGATTCCCGGGTAGCTTCGCTTGAAGGAGACCGCAGCGAAGCCGCCTTGCTCGCCGCTCAACGCCCCAACATTTGGCGCTGGTGGTGAGATGCCTCGGGCGAGCGCGCCCGCCGGAAAAACGTCCGCCGCCGCTATCCACTCTCCGAATGTCAAGTCCCGACCCTTCGGTCTCCGCCGCGACCAAGCTTAGCGCCGGCGGCCCGGGCAGGAAACGCTCCTGGACGGTCGGCACGCTTACCTACACCGCAGGCGGCCTCGCCATCTTGTTTTTCTGGCTCCTCTGGGGCGACTTCGCCTGGCAGATGCGCGAACGCTCGGTCAACCCGGTGCTCCAGGTCATGCTGAAACAGTTCGGCTCATCGGATTTCCTAAACGGTCTGCTTCTCGCTTCCATCCCGGCAATGCTGGCCGTGTTTATCGGCCCGGTGCTCAGCTACAAATCCGACCGCCACCGCGGCCGCATGGGCCGGCGCATCCCCTTTCTCCTCTACTCCACGCCCTTCGCTGCCGCCTCACTGTTCTTCATGGCGTGCACGCCCTGGCTCGGTGCGCAACTGCACGGCTTCCTCGGCGATTCCTCCCCGGGGCTCAATGTCTGCGTGCTCTGGGCCATCGGCATCGCCTGGACCCTCTTCGAGGTCTCGGCTCTCGCCAGCAACATGCTGTTCGGCGCGCTCGTAAACGACGTCGTGCCCAAGGAAATGCTCGGCCGTTTCTTCGGGCTGTTCCGAGCCTGCTCCCTCCTCGCCGGCATCCTCTTCAACAGGGCGATCTTCGCCCACTCCGACGATTACTACGCCGCGATCTTCATCGGCCTCGGTTTGCTCTTCGGCGTCGGGTTCACCCTGATGTGCTTCCAGGTCAAGGAGGGCGAATACCCGCCTCCGCCCCCGCCCGATCCCAAGCGTCCTCCGGGCTTCCTCAGCGCCTGCAAAACCTACTACCGGGAGTGTTACACCAACAGCTATTACCTCGCCATCTTCCTGGTGACCGGCATCGCGGCGCTCTCCTTCACCCCCGTAAATCTCTTCAGTGTCTTCTACGCCGACTCCATCGGCATGAGCCGCCAGAGCTATGGTGACCATTTGGCCGTCACCTACATGTTCTCCCTCGTCGCGGCCTACTTCCTCGGCTGGCTGGCCGACCGCTTCCACCCCTTGCGCATGGGCATCCTCTCGCTCGGCCTCTACGTGCTCGTCATGATCTGGGGCGGCTTCACCGCCACCAATCCCCAACACTTCGGCATCGCCTTCGTAGCCCATGGCGTCGTCTCCGGCATGTTCATGACCACGACCGCGTCGCTCGCCGCCCGCCTCTATCCCCACTCCCTCTTCGCCCAGTTCGCCTCCGCCGCCGGTTTGCTTGCGGCCTTGATGAACGCCTCCTTCCCCCTGGTCCTCGGCTACGTGCTGGACAACACCGGTCGCGACTATCGTCAGACTTTCTTCTGGAGTGCCGCGCTGGCGCTGATCGGCGTCCTCGGCCTTCTCTTCATCCACTCCAAATGGAAACGTCTCGGCGGCGCCACAAACTACACCCCGCCCGCCGTAAATTGATGCTCGATCACGAGCCGCCACTGCCCGGATCAGCACCCAGGGACTGAAAGGGCCTCAACCTGCCAAGGTCTTCAGCCTTTTGAATATCTCTGCTTTCGCCTTGCCCGATCAGTCATCGCGACAATCCCTCACTCTTCGTCGCTAGAGAGAACATTCACCTGCTCCAACCTCGCCCCTTCACCCCGTGTCCAGCCTCGCACACCGCTCCTCGATCAGCGCCCTCTGCCTCTTCATCATCGGCGCGATTCTTGCCGCATCCTCCTCCCTCAGCGCCTCCACCCCGCAGTTCCCCGTCCCGGTCACCATCAATCCGGACCAATCCATCACCTACAACCCCACCCCCAAGGGCGATCGCATCCCCGACTTCTCCACCGTCGGCTACAACTACGGCAACTCCCCCCTCCCCGGCGAACCCGGAGGCTACGCGGTGCCCGTCCTCGTCACCCTTTCCCCGCAGTCCGGCGACCAGACCGACCGCATCCAGGCCGCCATCGACTTCATCTCCGCCAAGCCCCTCGTGAACGGCTTTCGCGGCGCCCTCCTGCTCAAGGCCGGTCGCTGGGACATCCATTCCATCAACCGGCTCTACGTCCGCGCTTCCGGTGTCGTCATCCGCGGCGAGGGCGACCACCCGCTCACCGGCACCCGCCTTTACGCCCTCGGCACCATCAACGAAAACACCAACGGCGCCACCCTTCCCCGTGCGCCGCTCTTCACCTTCAGCGGCGGCTCCAACACCGCCAACACCGCCGCCCGCTCCCTTGTGGACGCGGTCTACGTGCCGTCCGGCGTCAACGTCATCCCCGTCACCGGTCATCCTTTCACCGTCAACCAGCGCGTCCAGGTCCGCTGGCCCGGCTCCGTCGCCTGGCAAAAAGCCAGCTTCTACAACACCACCGCCACTACCGACGTCGATCCCGCCATCAGTTCCTCGCGCATCGTCACCGCCGTCACCCCCAACTCCATCACCCTCGACGCGCCCATCACCACGCCTCTAGACCCCGCCTACGGCCGCGGCTACGTCGTCCCCGTCACCGCCTTTGGCAACATCACCAACGTCGGCATCTCCAACTGTTACTTCGAGAGCACCTACGCGAGCGACAGCGACGAGACCCACGCCGCCAACGCCGTCGTCTTCAACAACGTCGAGGACGGTTTCATGCACAACTGCACCGCCCGCTTTTTCACCTATTCCGTCGCCTTCGTCGGCACCGGCACGCGCAAGATCACCGTCAACCGCTGCCAATACCTCGACGGCATCTCGCGCATCATCGGCGCCCGCCGTTACAGCTTCCTTCTCTCCGGCGAGCTGGGCCTCGTCTCCAATTCCATCTCCCGCTACGGCCGCCACGCCTTCGTCTCCAGCTGGCCCGCCGTCCCCGGCCCAGTCGTCTTCGTCGACAGCACCGCCATCGGCAGCTACAACGAGTCCGGAGCCCACCTCGACTGGAACACCGGCGGCCTCTGGGACAACATCACCGACAACAAGCTCCAGGTGAAACTGGAGCGTCCCTCGGCCTCCTGCGTCGCCTGGAACTGCATCCTCAACAGCATCACCTTCGAGAACATGCCGCTCTCGCCGAACTGGTCCCTCGGCACC
>JAIYBI010000211.1 GCA_027488595.1 Opitutaceae bacterium
ACTTGTTGAAGAGCACCCCGCCTGTGCTGGCATAGTTGGGGTTACTCGCATGCACGTTGATGCTGGTCAGAGCGGCGCAGCCGTAGAAAACGTTACTGCTGATGGAGGTGACGCTGGAAGGGATGGTGATGCTGGTCAGAGCGGTGCAGCCGTAGAACGCAGAATTACCGATAGAGGTGACGCTGACAGGTATAGTATAGGCACCGGCAAGGGCACCAGGCGCTGTAATCAAAGTGGCGAGGGACTTGTTGAAGAGCACCCCGCCTGCGCTGGCATAGTTGGGGTTACTCGCATGCACGTTGATGCCGGTCAGAGCGGCGCAGCCGGAGAAGACGTAACCGCTGATGGAGGTCACGCTGGCGGGGATGGTGACGCTGGTCAGGCCGGAGCAGCCGTCGAACGCGAACCAGCCGATGGAAGTGACGCTGGCACCGCCGAGGGTGGCAGGTATGACGAGGGCGCCGGTGGCGTCGGCGTTACAATCGGTGATAGTGGCGGTGGCTGGAGTGCCGCTGACGGCGTAGGTCAGCGTGATGTTGGTGCCCGGGAGGGTGTAGGTGTCGGCGCGTAGGGCGGCGGGGACGAGGAGGGTGAGAAGGAGACAGGCGAGCCAGGGCAACAGGTCGAAGCGAGTGGGGGCGGAGAGGACGCGCGAAATGCTTGGGAGATTGTTGGCGGGCATCGCGATCATGGTGGCATTTGGCCCGAAAGGGGGGGCTCTGTAAATAGGGGAAGCCGCGTTTTTAGGAGATCTTACGCAGACGGAACGTAGGGGGCGATGATGGGTGCGTTGCAGGCAGGGGAAACATAGCGAAGTGACGGCGAGCCGAGGCTCGCCGTCGAAAGCGGGGCCGAGGCCCCGCACTCCAAAGGACGGACTGGAGGCGCGATCAGCGCTTTTTGTTGAGGGCGGCGTTGAACCAGTCGCCGCCGAGGGCGGCGGGTTTGGCGGGGGCGAACGAGTTAGGACCCCGGGCACCGGACGGGGAGGCACCGGACGGCCGGCCCAGCGGTCCGGCCCTACCTTCGGATTTGGTGCCGATCTGGGGGTTGGACTTCATCGAGAGGGCGATGCGGTTGCGGGGGAGATCAATGTCCGTGACGGTGACTTGGACTTTTTGGCCGGGCTTCACGACCTCGGAGGCGTCTTTGACGAAGTTGTCGGAGAGTTGACTGACGTGGACGAGGCCGTCCTGGTGCACGCCGACATCCACGAAGGCGCCGAAGGCGGTGACGTTGGTCACGATGCCGGGGAGCTTCATGCCGGGCTTCAGGTCCTCGGGTTTGTTGACGCTGGCATCGAAGGCGAAGGCTTCGAACTTGGCGCGGGGGTCGCGGCCGGGTTTGGCGAGTTCGGCTAGGATGTCTTTGAGCGTGGGAAGGCCGACGGACTCGGTGACGTAGCGGGTGAGATCTATCTTGGCGCGGGCTTTGGAATTGGTGAGGAGGTCGGCGACGGTGCAGCCGACGTCGGCGGCCATTTGCTCGACGAGGGGGTAGCGCTCGGGGTGGACGGCGGAGCGGTCGAGCGGGTGGGCGGCGTCTTGGATGCGGAGGAAGCCGGCGGCTTGTTCGAAGGCCTTGGGGCCGAGGCGGGGGACCTCGAGGAGCTCGGCGCGGGAGGCGAAGGGTCCCTTCTCGTTGCGGCGCGCGATGATGGCGGCGGCGGTGGTGGAGTTTAAGCCGGAGACGTAGGCGAGGAGCTGTTTGGAGGCGGTGTTGAGTTCGACGCCGACGCCGTTCACGCAACTGGTGTCGGTGTCGTCGAGGGAGCGCTTGAGGCCGGACTGATCAACGTCGTGCTGGTATTGGCCGACGCCGATGGATTTGGGGTCGAGCTTCACGAGTTCGGCGAGGGGGTCCATGAGGCGGCGGCCGATGGAGACGGCGCCGCGGACGGTGAGATCGTGGTCGGGGAACTCTTCGCGGGCGACCTCGGAGGCGGAGTAGATGGAGGCGCCGGATTCGTTGACCATGACGATGGGGATGGAGGCGGGCAGGCCGCAGGCGCGGACGAAGGACTCGGTCTCGCGGCCGGCGGTGCCGTTGCCGATGGCGATGGCCTCGATCTGGAAGCGGGCGGCGAAGGCGAGGACCTTCTCCTTGGCCTCGGCGGCGCGCATCTCGGGGTAGATGACGTCGTTGTGGAGGAGCTTTCCCTGGCGATCAAGGAGGACGGTTTTGCAACCGGTGCGGAAGCCGGGGTCGATGGCCATGACGGCTTTGCGGCCGAGGGGAGAGGCGAGGAGGAGTTCGCGGATGTTGTCGGCGAAAACTTTGATGGCGGCGAGGTCGGCGGCTTTTTTGGACTCGAGGCGCATCTCGGTTTCGAGGGCGGGGGCGAGCAGGCGTTTAAAGGTGTCGGCGACGGTGAGGCGGAGCTGGGACGCACAAGACAAGGGCTGAGGGCTGAGACCTGAGAGCTGAGGGGACGAAGCGGAAGCGGAGGAAGGCTGAGACTTGAGACCTGAGACCTGAGGGGCGGAGGACGGAGACGGAGGCAGACTGGAAGTTTGCGCACCTTTGATCACTTGGCGCTCGAGTTCGGCGAGGGCGAGGGTGTCGTCGGGCAGGGTGATGCGCATCATGACGAAGAGCTCCTTCTCGGCGCGGCGCATGGCGAGGAGGCGGTGGCTGGGGCACTTGGCGAGGGGCTCGGTCCAGTCGAAGTAGTCCTTGAACTTGGCGGCCTCGGGGGAGGAGTCCTTTCCGTGTAGGACTTTGCTGGATACGATGGCGGAGGCGCGGTAGAGGAGGCGGAGTTTCTGGCGGGCGTTGGCGTCTTCGGAGAGGCGCTCGGCGAGGATGTCGCGCGCGCCGGCGAAGGCCTCGTCGGCGGAGGCGATTTTCTGGACGGGGGTTGGCGGGGATTTGCCGTCGTCGGGCTGGTATTCGCGGCCGACGTAGGCGGCGGCGGAGGCGGCGAGGGACTCGGGGGTGGTGGAGGCGTCCTGGGCCCAGATGAGTTCGGCGAGGGGTTCGAGGCCTTTTTCGCGGGCGATGGTGGCGCGGGTGCGTTTTTTGGGGCGGAAAGGGAGATAGATGTCCTCGAGGCGCGTCATGGTGTCGGCGGCGGCGATCTGGCCGGCGAGGGCGTCGGTGAGGAGGCCGCGTTCCTTGAGGGAGGAGAGGATGGCGGCGCGGCGGTCGTCGAGGGCGGCGAGTTGTTCGAGACGGTCGCGGATGGTGGTGATCTGGACCTCGTCGAGCTCGCCGGTGACCTCCTTGCGGTAGCGGGCGATGAAGGGGACGGTGGCGCCGTCCTTGAGGAGCTGGGCGGTGGCGGCGACCTGGGCGACCTTTACGCCGCCGGCGGAGAGTTCCTGGGTGATCTGGAGAACGTGGTCGGCGTTGAGGTGGATTTTTGGCGGTGCCGGTGGGGTGTCGGTGGCGGCGGCGAGGGATGTGGCTGAGGGCGAAGAGACGGGGAGATCGGACATGGAAAAGGAGCTGAGGAGAACGAGAACGAGGAGGAGAACGAGAACGAATTAAACTAAGTGGAGCGGGAGGGTGGCGGTGTTGGTGAGCCAGTCGATTTTCGGCCAGCCGGAGGCGGGGGCGGGGGTGCCGAGAGTGTGGCGGGTGCGGAGAGGGAGGTGCCGGCGGGTGGTGACGCCGTCGGTGAGTTCGATGTGGCTGACGGCGAACTGGCCGAGGCAGCGGGAGGCGATGCGGAGGGGGGCGTCGGGGTGCTCGACCGGGACGGCGAATTCGAAGCGGAGGTGGGGCGTGTGGGGGCGGGCGGCGGCGGCGCGGAACTCAATGAGCACGCGGGAATGGAGTTCGCGCCAGACGGGAGGGGCGGCGGGCGAGACGGGATCGGGGAGGAGTTGCTCGATGACGACTTTTTGGTGGGCGGGGGCGAAGTGGTGCAGGGTGAAGCGCAGGGTCCAGCGGCCGCAGACGGGCGAGGAGCGGAAGATGGCGGCGGGGCGGCGGGTGGCTGCGCGGATTAAGGTGCGCAGGGCGCGGAGGCGGGCGGCGTCGGCGGCGAGGAGGGCGGAGTTCGGCGAGGCGGCGAAGGCGGCGGCGGGGCGCGAGGCGGTCCACATGCGGCGGGCGTCGGCGCGGGCGGAGCGTAGTTGGGCGGCGAATACGACGCAGGCTTCGGTGAGGGCGGCGAGGGAGGCGGTGACGGATTCGGAGGCGGGGGCGCGGGTGATCTGGCGGCGAAGGCGGTGGATGTGCGCGGCGGCGGTGCGGACGAAGGCGTCGCGGGTGGCGAGGTAGGCTTGGAAGCGCGCGGTGGCGGAAAGGAAGGCGAGGGGGGAATGACGAATGACTAATGACGAATGACGAATGACTAAGGAGGCAGCTAGGCGGGTGAGGTGGCGGGCGGCGCGGGCGTGGGGGAGCGGGCTTTCTCGGCGGGGGGCGACGGTGTCCCAGCGGTTGTTGATTTCCCAGCGGGAGTTGCCGCAGAAGGCGAGGGCGTCGGTGGCGAGGAGGCGGCGGGCCGCGCTGCGCGCGGCGGCGGAAGTTGGGATTTGAGATTTGGGATTTGGGATTTCGCCGAAAGCGGCGGCGTAGCGGCGTAGGCCGGCGGCGAGGAGGCTGGCGGGGTCGTCGGAGGTGGACGGGTCGAGCCAGAGGGTGGCGGCGGCGGCGTCCATCAGCGTGGTGGTCGGGAAGGCGAGGCGGTGGGGTTCCCAGCTGGTTACGAGGAAGCCGGCGGCGGAGGTGGCGCGGGCGCGGCGGTGCCAAGCGGCGAGGTTTTGGAGGCGGTCGGTCCAGACGGGGGCGGACTCGTGGCGGAAGGAGCCGTTCATCGGGCAGGCCCAGTGTGAATGGGAAACCTGAGGGCTGAGACCTGAAACCTGAGGTTTTGCGAGGAGGGCCGGGAGGTCGTATTCGGAAAAGTTATACAGCTCGACGCGGGGATGACGGGTGAAGGGGTGGTAATACCAGTCGTAGAGGCTAAGGCCGAGGGGAAGGAGGGGGATGGCTTCGGGGAGGAGGGCGAGCATGTCGGCCCAGAGGCCGAGGCGGAGGCCGTGGCGGGCGGCGGCGGCGTGGAGGCGGGTGACGTGGCGGGCGAAGTGGGCGGCGAGACCGACCTCGGCGACCTCGGCGCGGGAGAGCGGGTGTTTGCCGAGGTGGAAACTCTCGTCGAGGCCGGCGTGGATTTCTCCGGCGGTGCAGAGCGGAGCGAGGTCGCGGAAGAGGCGTTCGATGAGATCGGGGGTGCGCGGGTGGAGAGGGCAGATCTGGCCGGTGGTGAGGGCGGCGCCGGTGGCGGGGTCGCGGAGCTCGTTGAGGTCGCGCCAGTCGGGGTGTTTGATGATGTATTGGGTGTGCCCGAGGAGGTTGGCGATGGGGACGGTCTGGATGCCGTGGGCGGAGGCGGTGGCGACGAGGAGGCGGAGGTTTTCCCAAGTGTAGGCGTCGGCGCGGGCGATGCCGGGGAGGGACGGGTAATCAACGGAGTCCTCGAGGTGGAGGTAGAGGCGGGTGTAGCCCCATTCGGCGTAGCGGGGGAGCAGGTCGAGGAGGTGATCGAGACGCTCGACCTGGCGGGCGAGGTCCCATTGGAAGGCGCGGAGCATGGCGGAACTTAGTCGCGTGGTGAGAGGCTGGCGATGAGGGCGGGGAGGTCGCGGAGGTTTTGCAACGTGAAGAAGCGGCCTTCGGCGGGGGGGAGGGAGTCGAGGTGTTCGTGCGCCCAGGTGAGCGGATAGGGGATGTGGGCGGCGAAGGCGCCGAGGCGGAGGAGCGGGGCGATGTCGGACTTTAGGGAGTTGCCCACCATCAGGAAACGCTCCGGCGTGAGGCCGTGGCGGCGAAGAAGGCGGGCGTAGGTGGCGTC
>JAIYBI010000442.1 GCA_027488595.1 Opitutaceae bacterium
CTCCTTCTTCCCCGAGCGGGTTTTCGACCGAGTGGTGGATCTCCTTCGAGGCTTTGTAGATCAGGAAGAGGCCGCCGGAAGCGAGGATGATATCCTTCCACGACAGACCAAAAAGGACGGGGCTCTTGAGCGCGATCAGGGCGCTGACGCCGAGCAGCGCCACGATTCGAAGAATGAAGGCGAGGGCGAGGCCGGCGCGCACCGCCTTCGGTTTTTCCTCGGGTTTGAGGTTATCGGTCATGATCGAAATCATGAGCACGTTATCAATGCCGAGCACGAGCTCGAGGCCGACGAGAAGCGCGAAGGTGGCCCAGACATTGGGATCAAGGAGAAAGTCGAGGTGCATAAGGGCGTAGCGTGTCGGGCGGGATCTGATTTGCGAAGAACCAAAAGAGCCCGCGAAAGAAACGGTGCGGATTCAGACCGAGGCGATTTAACCCGAAAACCGAAAGACCGCCCTGATTAAACGATTCCATTGATTGGTGTGCTACGATGCCCCATCCCAAGTTTCCCATGGCAATCACCCCTTTTGCGCTCGACGAGATCAACCTGTTCCAAGGCACCGAAAGCACCTCGGATTTCTCCAACGGCAACACCTTGCCGCTGGTCGCACTGCCGCGCGGCCTCACGCACTGGACCCTTCAGACCAACGATGCCCCGGGCTTTTTCTACCGCTGGTCGGAGCGGCGGATTCAAGGGGTGCGCGCCACGCACCAGCCTTCGCCGTGGATGGGGGATTACGGTTCAGCGCTGTTTCTGCCCGTGCCGGCCGACCATGGTAATACCTTGGTGGATACGGCGGCTTTCGTGCGCCGCGATGCGTTACAAGCCACCCCGGCGCGCCTGGATCTCTCGATGGCCCACACCGGGATAAAGCTGGCACTGGTGCCGACGGCCGCCGGGGCGCGCCTGCGTTTTGATTATCCGGCAATCAGCGGCGGGTGCCTCATTGTTTACCTGCACGAAGGATCCGTCACGGCGCAACCGGGGGCTCGAAGGCTGGCCTTCGCCTCTCTCACCACCCGTCCAGAGGGCAATGTGGCGTGCCACTACGAGTTGATTTTCACCGCGCCGGTGAAATCCATACGGGAGTTGCCCGGCTATGGCGGTGCACGGGCGGGCGCTCGCGCCTACTCGCTGGCCTTTGGTAAACTGCCGGGCGGGCGGGTGGAGTGCACGGTCGGCACCTCTTTCATCTCCCCGGCCCAGGCTCGCGTGGCGGCGGAGCGTGAGGCCGACGAAAGCACGTCGGCGCTAAGCTCCCGCGCGAGTGCCGCCTGGCTCAACGAGCTGGCCGGACTGTCGGTGGATTGCGATGAGCCCGAACGCCGCCGCACCCTCGCCAGCGCGCTCTACCGCGCGGGGCTTTTCCCGCGTCGCTGGGCTGAGTGCGATGCGCGCGGTCGTGAGGTTCACGCCAGCCCATTCGGGATTCCGGGCGCGCGCCCGGGTGCATTGTCGGTGGATGTGGGCTTTTGGGATGTGCACCGCACCTTGTTCCCCTGGCTCTCGCTCACCCGTCCCGCGCTCACGGGCGATATAATCGCGGGTTTCCTGCGGCTCGCCGATGCTGCGGATGGCTGGCTTCCGCAATGGCCAAGTCCCGGACATCGCAGCTGCATGACGGGCACGCATGGCGACCTTGTGCTCGGCGATGCCATCGTGAAAGGCCTGTCTGGCTTTGACCCCGCCGCCGCCTACGCCCTCATCCGCCGCCACGCGCTGGAAGTCCCGCCCGCCGGGATTCCCGTTGGCCGGGTCGGTCTGGCCGATTATCTCCGGCTCGGCTACATGCCGGTCGAGGCGGGCGGGCATTCGGCTGCGATCACGCTCGACTACGCGCTCGATGATTTCGCGGCGGCGCAGGCGGCGCAAAAGCTCGGGCACACCGACGACGCGAAGTGTTTCGCGGCGCGGGCGGGCAACTACCGCAACCTCTTTGACCCGAAAACCGGCTTCTTCCGCGCCCGCCACCGCGACGGCAAGTGGCGCACGCCCTTCGACGAGTTTAACTGGGGCGAAGAATACATCGAGGGCAGCGCCTGGCAGTATCGTTGGAGTGTGCCCCACGATCCGGATGGGCTGGCCGCGCTCTACGGGGGCCGGCGGCGACTGGTCTCCGCCATGGAGAAAATGTTTACCACCCCGCCGCACTTCCGCTCGGGAGCCTACGGCAGGGAGATTCATGAAATGCTGGAAATGGCCGACGTTGATTTCGGTCAATACGCGCACTCCAATCAACCCATCCACCACGCGCTTTATCTTTTCGCGGCCGCGGGCCGGTTTGACCGCTGCGAATACTGGCAGAAACAAGTCTGCGACCGGCTTTACTCTTCCGCTCCTGATGGGCTGCCAGGCGACGAGGACAATGGCGAGATGAGTGCCTGGTATCTGTTCGCGAACGTCGGCCTTTTCCAACTAGCCCCCGCCCGTGACGAATACTTGCTGACGGGGCCGGGAGTGCGCGCGGCCAACTTGCGCGTGGGAGATGACCGCACCTTGGAAATCGTGCGCAAAAATCATCCCGGCACTCCGGTGCGCGAAGTTCGGCATAAGGGTAAAATCGTCGCCGACCGCCGTCTCACGCACGCTCAGCTGACGGGCGGCGGGTGGCTGGAGTTCCGATAAGGCGGGCGCTGGGTGATCGAGGTGAAGGCAAGTTTAGCCCTCACCTCCTCTCGGGTTTAGCGGCTCTTTTTTTCGCGCTTGTCGGCTTTTTTCTCCGCCGGGGTTTTCAACGCTTTCTTCTTCGTCTGCTTCTGGGAGTTTTGTGTTTTAGCCATGGGAGTTGTGGGAGGAGGTTTTACTTTTTCTTGGCGGCGGCGGCTTTGGCCTTGGTCGCTTGTTGAGAGGTGATCAGGGACTGCTTTTTTTGCGCGGAAGCGTCGTTTTTGGACTGCTTCTGGGATGCTTTCTTCTGCGTGGATTTCGGGGATTTATCGCCCATGGTGGTGGTGTGCTTTCTTCGGGTTGCCTCGCCTCCGGAATATTCGTTTCCCCGCAGGCGTGGTCCACCCTGTGCGCGGACAGGAAATCATAGCGAGCTTCATCGGCCTCCGTGAAAAGTTCCCGATCAGAGTGCGCGTTATCAAAACTGAATGATCCGCGGTTCCGAGGGCCGTTTCGAAGATCAGTAGAACACCTTGCGATCCAAGGAGCGGTATTGGATGGCTTCGAGCAGGTGGGGGGCTTCGACGCGTTCGCTGGCGGCGAGGTCGGCGATGGTGCGGGCGACCTTTAGGATTCGGTCGTAGGCGCGGGCGGAGAGCGAGAGCTGCTCCATCGCCTGCTGGAGCAGGTCGCCGAGGGTCGAGTCGAGCGGGATGTGGGTGCGGATCTGCGGGTGCGTCATGCGTGCGTTGGCGGCGGTGCGGGTGCCCTTGTAGCGTTCGAGCTGGCGGTTGCGCGCGGCCTGCACGCGGGCGGAGAGCGCGGCGGAATCCTCGCCGGGGGACGCGTTGCGTAGTTCGGAAATGGTGACGGCAGGCGCCTCGATGTGGATATCAATGCGATCGAGCAGCGGCCC
>JAIYBI010000120.1 GCA_027488595.1 Opitutaceae bacterium
ACCTCCAGGGGCGGCCGTCCGAGCACGCCGCGATTCGCCAGCAATCCAGTCGTCACCGTGAGCGTCACCACCGCCACGATCGTGATCGCCACGGCCTCCCACGGCAGCACCGGCGCCACGCCAAAAACCCGCCACGCCACAATCGCTCCACCGCCAAGCGCCAGGCCCGCGCCGGCCGCGCCCGCCAAAAAACCGAGCGCCGCCAGCTCCGTGACCAGGGCGGTGCGCACCTGCCGCGCGCTCGCACCCAGTGTGCGCAACAACACCGCCTCTCTCACCCGCTGGTCGCGCCCCGCCGCCAGCGCCCCCGCCAGCACCACCACGCCAGTCGCCAGCGTAAACAGCGCGATAAAGCGCACCGCCAGCTCCGCTTTTCCAAAAACCGTATCCAACGACTCGATCACGAGCCCGAGATCGAGCACCGAGACGTTGCCAAAGGTCGCGACCGCCTCGCGCTGCACCCGCGCGTTCAGATCCGGGTCGGCGGCCCGGGCGGCCAGCACATAAAACTTCGGTGCTCCCTCCAGCACGCCGACGGGAAAGAGCACGAAGAAATTCGGCGACATGCGCTGCCACTCCACCTTGCGCAGGCTGGCCACCCGCGTGCGCACCGGCACGCCCTGGACGTCCCACTCCAACTCGTCACCGAGACCGACCTTGAGATCTTTCGCGAGCCCCTCTTCGACCGAGACCGGCACCACCTCATCCGCCGCGCCCGTGGCTGCATAGGTGGAGATCCATTCACCCGCCACGACGCTCTCAGTCGCCGCTGGTTGGCTGCGGTAACTCGAACGGTATTCGCGCCGCAAGGTCCAGCCTGGCACGCCCGAGTCTGGGGTTTTCAACACCGCTTCAACCGCGACACCCTTGAGTTTCGCCAGCCGCATTGTGACGATTGGTGCCTCGGCCAGCGCCGGTGCCCCGAGCGCGACGAGTTTATCCTTCAGGGCGTCCACCTGGTCATCCTGGACGTCGAAGAACAAGAGGTTGGGCCGGTCATTCGTGCCCGCCACCCGCAACTGACTGAGCAGTGCGCCGCGAGTGAACGCGAGGGTCAGGAGCAGAAACGCGCCCAAGCCCAGAGCCAGCACCAGCCGCACGGTGTGGTTTCCCGGCCGGTGCAAATTCGCCAGACCCTGCCGCACCGAAAAAGGCATACCGCGAAGCCCTCCCATTCGCGCCAGCCCGCGCACTCCGCGCACCAGACCCAGCGCCACAAGCGCCAGCGCACCGGCAGCGACCACCAGTCCGCCCGCGAAACCGAGGCCGTTACGCCACCCGCCGGCCAGCGCCACGGTCAGCCCAAGCACGAGCGCAGCCAGCACGGCTCCCGTCGCCCAGCGCAGCCCGTCGCGCCGCCCCGCCGCCGGCTCGACCGCTCTTAAAACCGCGAGTGGCGAAACTCGTCGCACCGACAAAAGCGGCAACAAGGTGCAAAGGCCGCTCAAAGCGACTCCGATCACACCGGCGCGGGCCACTTCGCCCCATTGCACCGTGAATCCGCCCGCCGCCATCGGCATAAAATCCTGCACCAAGCCGGCCAGGGCCGCCTGCAAGCCCGCGCCCGCCAGCGCGCCCGCCGCGCTGCCCGCGAAGCCGACCGCAAAGCCCTGGGCCATAAACACGCCGAGCCCGAGCCCCGCGCCCGCGCCGAGGCAGCGCAGCACCGCCACGGTCGTGAGTTTCCGCCGCACCAGCGCGTGCATCGCCGTCGCGACTCCGATCGCGCCGAGCAACAGCGCCACCAGGCCGGTGAGACTCAGGAAAGAGCCCACGTTCTCCATCGCCTTGCCGAGTTCGCGTTTACGCTCCGCCACCGTGTCGGCATTCAGCCGCAGCTTGCGCAGGGCATCCTTTTCGCGCGTCGCCAAGGCCTCGACGTCCGTGCTTTCGGGGAACTTGAAATGCGTGCGATACCGCACCAGCGCACCCGGTCCAAGCAGGCCGGTGCCCTCCAGTCCGGCCCGGCTGACCAACACGCGCGGCGAGAGCATCGCCACCGCCGCCGACTCTCCGGGGAGCTTGAGCAAGGCTCCCGCAACCCGGAAATCTTTTCGACCCAGTCGCACCGTGTCGCCCGCCGCGAGGCCGAACTGTTTCATCAGGGTTTCTTCCACCAACACCGCATCCCCGACGGTCAGAGCGGCGCGAGCGCCCGGCGGTGAGGCTACCACGTCACCATAGAACGGATACCCCGCGTCCGCCGCGCGCACGGTGACGAGGCGGGTGCGGGCCACGCCGCCCCCGGCATCCGGCACGGCCAGCATGGAGGCGAAGGCGACCTCGCGCGCCTGTTCGCCCCCGAGCGAACCGAGATAGTTTTCCACCGCGTCGTCCGGCGCGCTGCGCGACTCCACCACGAGGTCCGCGCCGAGGAGGCCGCGGGCCTCGCGATCAATCGCGAGGCGAATGTTTTTCGCAAGCGAGCCCGTCGCCGCCAAGGCGGCTACCCCCGCGACCACGGCAAGCGCGGTCAGCGCCAGCCGCCCCCGCGAAGCCCGCCCATCCCGCCACGCCAGTTTAAGGAGAAAATACATCGGATTTTTTAACCACGAAACACACGAAATACACGAAAACGGCAACGATCCTCAGTTTACGATGCGTTCGATCTGAACCTTTGGAAAATGCCCGAAGTTTACGAGGAGCCCGAGCCGGTGCCCGGTTGCTTTTAGATAGTTGTGCACCTGTGCCCGATGCTCGTCGGTTAGGTCATTCACGGCCTTTAGCTCGACGATGATTTTCCCAATGCAGATAAAGTCGGGGATGTAGCTTTGCTTCAACGGATGCCCTTTGTAACTCAGTGCCAGACGTTCTTGCGGGCTGAACAAGATACCCTGTAACTGGAACTCAAGCTCGAGGCATTCCTGATAAACCGGCTCAGCAAATCCACATCCCTTTTCTCGATAAACCTCAAAGCAGGCGCCGACGATCTGATAGGATTCTTCGCGATAGATCAGTTCACTCATGGTTTTCCTTTCGTGTATTTAGTGTGTTTCGTGGTTAAAAATTCCGTGGTTTATTCCTCCACAGCCACGCCGCCCCTCAGCCGCAGCACCCGGCCGCAGCGTTTCGCCAGCTCGGCGTCGTGCGTGACCAGCACGAGCGTGGTGCCTTTTTCGCGGTTCAGTTCAAAGATGAGTTCCGTCACCACCGCCGCCGTCGCGCCGTCGAGATTGCCGGTCGGTTCGTCGCAAAACAGGATGCGCGGCGCGCTCACAAAGGCCCGGGCCAGCGCCACGCGTTGCTGTTCGCCGCCCGAGAGCTGCACGGGGTAATGCGCGAGGCGCTCACCCAGCCCCACCCGCGCCAGCAGCGCCCGCGCCTCGACCTCGGCCGCGCGCGTCTCCGCACTGCTGAGGCCTCTCAGCTCCAGCGGCACCATTACGTTTTCCAGCGCGGTCAGCGACGGGATGAGCTGGAAATTTTGAAACACGAAACCCGTGTTCGCGTTCCGCACCCGCGCCCGTGCGTCCTCATCGAGCCCGCCAAGGGCCGAGCCCGCCAGGTTCACGGCTCCGGTTGTCGGTTGGTCCAGTCCCGCGCACAGGCCCAGCAAGGTCGTCTTGCCGCTGCCGCTGGGGCCGACCAGCGCAAGCGTCTCGCCCGCGCCGAGCGCGAAGCTCACCGCCTGCAACACGGTCAAGGGGCCCGCCTCGGTGGCGTAGGTCCGGGTCAGGTTTTCAACGGCAAGGATGGCTTCGGTTGTGCTAGGCATGGAAGTGGTAGGGCTGGAGAGTCATGGAAGTAAGGTTCGCCGGCACGTTTCGCAATCGTCGCCGCTTTAATCCACGGCTTGAGACCTAACCCGCTATAATCCGCCGACACTTCGCCTGGCTGGTGACGAATTTGGCCGGTGGCGGGAATAATCCGACGGGGATCGGACTCTTACCGCCGCAACCTCGAAAACGCCATGCCTTCCACGCCCGACCACAAATTCATCTCCGAAACCTTTCCCGCTCCGGTTATGCCGGCCTGCTCAATCATCAAATTGCTCAAGGGCCAAAAGGCCCTCGTCACGGGTGCCAGCTCCGGCATCGGGCGCGCTGTGGCCATCGCTCTCGGCCATGCCGGCGCGGACGTGGCGGTTAACTTCGTCAGCGGCCCCGACGCCGCCGAGGAAGTAGCCGCCGAAATACGTCGCTGCGGCGCGCAGGCGATCACGGTGCGCGGCGACGTCGGCAAGGAAGAGGACGTCGAGGCGATGTTCGCCCGGGTCATCGCCGAGTTCGGCACGGTGGACGTTCTGGTAAACAACGCCGGCATCCAGAAAGACGCGCCCTTCCACGAGCTCACCCTCGCGCAATGGCAGCGTGTCATCGATGTGAACCTAACCGGCCAGTTCCTCTGCTCGCGCGCTGCGGTCCGCGAATTTCGCCGTCGCGGCGTTAACAAAGAAATCTCCTGCGCCGCTGGCAAAATCATCTGCGTGAGCTCCGTCCACGACATTATCCCCTGGGCCGGTCACGTGAACTACGCGGCTTCGAAAGGCGGCGTCGCCATGATGATGAAGAGCATCGCCCAGGAGGTCGCGCCCTTCCGTATCCGGGTTAACAGCGTCTCCCCCGGTGCCATCCGCACGCCCATCAACACCGAGGCCTGGAACACCCCCGGGGCCTACGCCGATCTGTTAAAGCTCATCCCCTACAAACGCATCGGCGAAGCCAACGAGATCGGCCGCGCCGCCGTCTGGCTGGCGTCGGACGAATCCGACTACATCACCGGCACGACCCTTTATGTGGATGGTGGCATGACGCTCTACCCCGGCTTTGAAACCGGCGGCTGAGGCGCTCCCCAAAAAAACCGAACTCCACCCAACCCCCATCCCACC
>JAIYBI010000302.1 GCA_027488595.1 Opitutaceae bacterium
TGCGTAACGACCCTTCTTTTGGGGAAACAGTTCGCGCAGGACCACTGCTTCAATCCGTGTTCGTTCGGTGACGGAGAGTGATGTTTCTGGCGAAAACGTGACGATCAGCCAGTAGGCATGGATTCGAACCGTGTGTTTCGGGTCCTGGCCAAAGTTAAAGACCCGAAGGAGGTGTCGTGTGACGGAGAGGAATCGTTTTGGGCTTTCCCCTCCCGCGAAGCGAACCGGTTCGATGCGGTAGAAGACATGGCTCGGCGCGAGTGCGTCGCCTAAGTAGCGCAGTTTTTCGCTGAGCTTGTTCAGCGTTCGGATCGGGATGGCAGTTTTAAGGTGAGGCATGGTGGGTGTGGTTTGTTTTTTTCGAGTCGGAGCAGCCGCGCTCTGGTAATTCTGAGACCCGAGCAAGGCGTTCGAATCGGGTCAGGGCTTCGCAGCGCCTGCATTCGAGTTGATGGTGCCGGTTACGGTTGGAGTTTGTGGAGGGCGGCACAGAGGATCGGCCAGCGCTCGGTCCCAACCTCTGCACGGTGTGCAATCCAGGGGCCGCCATCGCCGCGGTGGAAGCGGTGGGACGGATCATCGAGGATCTTCACTAAATCGGCGGTGCGCTTGCCGCGGCCAGATAGTGTGACGGTCGCTTCTGAGTCGTTGATCTGGATTTTCGCGCGGCCGGCGGTGAATTCCAGCGGCGTTTCTTTGTCGGGGGGGGAGCCAAAAGCGGCCGATGTGCCGGGGACAGGGGCTGGCGACGGCGAGGATCCCGCCGGCGTTTCCTTTGCCGAGGGCGTTTCAGGGACGTTGAAGTTCAGCTCTGGTTCAATTGGCGCCGGCACGACCGGCGCTGGCGGATTTTTGGGGGCCGCTGGTGTGGTTTCGCTGGGAATGGAAGATTCTGCTGGGGCGACTGTGGCTGGCGCATCAGACTCGGAAGGAATGCGCCCGGCTGTGCTTTTCGCTTCGGGGGCCTCGTCAGGTGTTTCACCCGTGGCATTTTTCTGGGCGACCTCTGGGATGGCTGGAGTGCTGACTACCGTGGGTGCCTTCTCATCGGCAATCGGTTCCTCGGGAGACGGAGCGACGCCCTGTTGGACCGGACTGGAGGTGTCAGTGGCTGTGTTGCCAGCAACTTCCTGATGAGGCGCTCCTGCGGGTGCGGATTCGGTTGCGAGCGCCTTTATCAACGTCTCGGCCGCTGCGCTCGACTGAACCCAGCCGTCGGGGATTTTTTTCAGTTCCGCTATGATCCCTTGAACAAATGAGTCAGCCTTGGCGTTTTGCAGCTTGTTGCGGATGGCTTCGACTGCCGGGGTGCCACGCACCCCTGGCGACTCTTTTACCTGCTCGATCACTGCTTTTGCCACCTGCTTGGTGATTGCTTTGGGCCAGTCCTCAAGCACGGCAATCGCGTCATTGAGGAAGTTTTTGTCGCGATCAAGCAGCGGCAGAAGGGGCTCCAATGACGCGGGGCGTGGGATTCGCTTCGTCAGGCTCTCCGGAAGCTGATTCCGAAGACGGTTGGTGAGGATGCAGCGGGATACGTAGTTGCGTCCGTGGCCGATCGTTTTTTTGTAGTAAGGGTCTGCCTTAGGGAACGCTGGAACTCCATCTTTCTGGATTTCGAGGTGGAGCCCCAGCTCCACCATTAGCTTCGCCGCGAGCACCGGCATGAGGCGCGTATTATCAAAATGACCGACCTTTTTCGGTTTCGAGTTCTTAAGCTTTTGATACGCGGCTTGCGGGTCGATGACACCATCGACTGCGAGCCACCCTTCGGCTGTGGCGGCCTCGGTGGCGGTGAGTTTGACCTCGGAGGAGGTGGTAGCGCCCGACAAGGCCTGCGAGGAGGTCGTATCGGAAGTCGTGTCTGTGTCTGGTTTGGATTTGGTATATGTGCTCATGGCATATACAGGTGTGCCGATTAGTGTGGAATATATCTTTACTAAATTCGGACTATCGTATTCAGAAATTGCCATGCTCACCCGCGAAAGCCCCCGGTCCAAGCCCAAGGACAAGAGATCAGAAAAAATGGGTAGGACCTTGCGTGTCGTCCGCGAACTATACGGGATCGATCAGATCGAGTTGATTTCGGCCGCAGGGGTGAGCCAGCCGACGTGGAGCCGAATAGAAGCGGGTAGTCGGTCGATAAGAGACACCGAATTAGACAAGGTCCTTTTGCGGCTGGGGGTGTCGAAGCAGAGGTTTGAGGGAATGATGCTGAGAAAACCGATCCACGAAGCTGCGATTCACTGGATGGTGCCATGCTTCAGGCGAGCCGGTATTGTGGTGGATGCGGATGCGTTGATGCGATGGCTGGAAATCGATCCCGCCGCCGCCGCTCCCGGTTCGATATCTACGGCGGCGGCACAGCCTGTGGATGGAGCAGGGGCGGACATGGTGCACCAAGTGCGGAAGCTTTGGTGCTTGGGGGATGGCGTCCCCGTTGGCGATATGTCGGTGTTACTAGGCCTGCAACGCGTCGTCCTGCTTCCTGCCCTAGTCAAAAAAGCCGGTGCGGGAATGCTGAAATTTGCGGGTGAGGAGGCCCTCGGCGTTATCGTCGTGCCAGACTCCAAGCCGTCATGTTTTCAACGCTGGGAAGCGGCCAAGATGCTCTACGTTCTCCTCTGCAGATTCCGTGGCGGGAAGCGGGGGCGGAGTCCTAGCGAGGCTGATCAGACCGCTTTTGCCCAAGAGCTGCTCCTGCCGAACACGGCGATGAACGCCGTCCTAAATTGGATTCGGCGCCACAAGGTTGAGGACGAGCGGTTGGTGGTGCCTACGATTCATCATGTGGCTGCGATGTTCGGTGTTCCCCGGCGGCGGGTATGGGATGTTTTGGCGATGAGGCGGCCCGAATGGAAGGCGAGAGCATCTGCCGTGGGCGAGGATGCGGATGAATGTGCGCCGAAAGCGGCGCAAAATATTCCGCCATGGCTGGCTTTTCTTCGCGCCACCGCGAGAGCCAAGGTGTGACGCGTTGCGGCGTTTGCAGTCTCGCATTGCGAGACTGCAAACGGGTTCGCTGTGACGGGACATAGATTGAGAAATGGCGCACGCGACGATAGAACAGCGTATAAGTCCGGGACGGTTAAGGTGTATGCCGAGAATATGCCTTTGGCATTCGTGGGCGCGTGCCGTCTAGAGCGAAACAAAGTAACCTAGTTCAGATTCAATGTGAGCTGGTCTTCGAGCGAAGCTGCAAAGGGGCGTATGTTGTAGAACCCGAAAGCTTCTGCCTTGGTAAACTGGTTCAAATAGTGGAGTCGGATGATTCTTTCGCTGGTGCCGAATTCGAGCGCGGCATCGGTGAGCGTCCCCCCTGCTGCTACGAAGCCGGAGATAGCCGTGTGGCGAAGTCCGTCGTGCGGGATGGAAAAGCGGCGACGGATTTTGGTGTAGGCGGCGAAGTCGCCGGGGTTGAGCGCAAGCGGCGTAGGCGGATATTTTTCAAGATACGCGATGAGGTTATGGGGAAGGCGGACTTGGCGGGGTCGACGATCCTTGGTCACAGTAGCCGGGAGTCGCAGAACACCGCCGATAAAATAGCGTTCGGGCCCCTCTAGCTGGATGAGCCGGGCGAGTTTGGCCATTTCCCCGTCCGACATATCTGGCCGCACGCCGGCGAAGAGCGTTATTGCGAAGAAACACACCCAGTTCGGAGCGTAGGTCTCCACCCAGTTCATCATTTCCCGACACACCGCTATGTCTAGACGTGGCGGGAGGGGTCGAACAATCTGCCTCCGCGAGTAATGAACCAGAGGCGAGACTGGGTTAAGGTCCTTGCCCAACCAGGACCGTGGGCGCTTGCTGCACCAGTTAAAGAAGGCCGCCAGGTCCCCGCGGTAGATATTCCAGGTCGAGCGAAGAATCGGACCGCCTGATCTGCTCTTCCGCGCAGATAAGAGCGATTCGAGCTGCTCTGTGCTGACCGTATCAACTGAGGTCTTGGTTCCGCATGCGTCGATCAATGACGTCAGGATGGCCCGGTAGTTTGCGATCTGCGATGAGCTGGTGTTCGAGGTCTTGTGGTGGACGAGGAACGCCTTGACCGCATCTTCCAGCGGCTTCGGCGAGACCGCCCCGGCGCCCCCACTTTGGATATAGTGGCGCGCCAAGTCGGTGAACTTGACTCCGGCGGGCAGGATCAGACGTGCAGCTTCGGCGTCCGCGAGATCGGTCTGCTTCAAGCGAGTAGGAAGCAGGCGCACTCGAATCTTGGCGGCGCAGCGTATCGCCTCCCAGTCGTCGGCACATGCCTGCGCATCTTCGTAGGACGAGAATACCCGCTTCTGTTGTTTCTGCCCCGGCCCGAGTGTTCCCGTGACCCTATAGCAGGTCTTGCCGCTGCGCTTCTGCACAGCGGCGACGACGACGGGTCTGGAACGAGAGACTCCCACACGATGCTGTGTGGACGTCGGTGACCCGAATCAAAGCGCAGCGTGAACTTTTCTTCGGCGATTTTTCCGACGCGAGGAACGCTTGGTCCCGTCATTGATTCGGGGTGCATCCGTGGTTGGGTAAACGGCGTAAAACGTCGCCGCTTGGTCTGCCGTAAACCGGTTTAGATAGTTGGAGCGAATGATGCGCTCCGAGTTTCCAAACTCCAGGGCCGCTGCCTCGATTCCTTTTCCGGCAGAGACGAACGCGGAGATGGCGGTGTGGCGTAATGCGTCGTGCCCTATTTGAAACTGGTGCCGAATTTTTCCGCAGCGAAAATGGCTCTTGGGGTTGAGCGCTTCCGGCGTGGGCGGGTATTTTGCCAGCCATGCTTGAAGGTTCGGCGGAAGGTTGGTTTGCCGGTGCCGCCGGTCTTTGGTGACCGTAGCGGGCAAGTGCAGGACGTCGTTGATGAAGTATCCTCCCGGACCTTCCTTGCGGACGAGTTCTGCGAGTTTCGCCAGCTCGCCGTCAACCATGTCGGGCCGCACGCCGGCGAAGAGAGCGAGCGCGAAGTAGCAACACCACTCAGGCGCATTCACTTCCAGCCAATGCATGAGATCGCGGCAGACATCCACTTCCAGCCGGACGGGCAGGGGACGCGGCATTTCCCGTTTGGTGTAGCGTTTGATCGGCTCGACGGGGTCTTCCTCTTTTTTCAACCACGTGCGTGGCCGGGCAGCACACCAGGAGAAGAAGGCGGCGAGATCGCCGCGGTAGACATTCCAGGTTTTTTTCGAGATCGGACCGCCGTCCCGCCCGTGCCGGCTTTTGAGGATTCGCTCGATTTGTGCAGTGGTGATTTTGGCGACCGGCGTCTTTTCGCCGGCGGTCGAGGCGAGAGCGTCCAGCATGATGCGGTAGTTCTCAGTTTGAGCTGCGGAGGTTTTCTTGTCCGCGTGGTAGGTGAGAAACTCTGCGACCGCCTGGTTCAGTGGTTTCGATGGAACCGCGCCCGCAGTGGTCTGGGTGCTCGGTCGGGTGAGGCAGCGTCGCGCTGCTTCGGCGAGGCTGAGGCCGCTGTCCCGAAGCAGGAATACGGCGACCTCGGCGTCCGCGATCTCGCTTTCGTTCAGGCGGGTGAAGCGGGCGCGGAGGGTGGATTGATCGCCCGCCCGGACGCGTTCCCAAGTCTCGACGCAGGCCCTTGCTTCCTCAAGGGTAGAGAATATCCGCTTCTGCTGCCTACCCCGGCTTTGAAGGGTTCCGGTGACTCTAAAAACAGTCCTACCGCTGGGCAGCCTTACCGGCTTGATTCGCACCTGCTTCGCGCGGTTCTGGCCGGCATAGTTGACGGGCGGTGCCGCAACTTTGGCCGGAGGCGAGGCGGTGTCGTTCCCCTCGTGAGCATAGTTCAAGTATGCTCGCTTGGGATTTGAGGTGGCGAGGCTTGGTTCAGAAATCTCGCAACAACTCTGATAATCAGCACCTTGTGTGTCGGGCGAAAGTGGTGGCAAGACCCGGAATCGAACCGGGGACACGCGCATTTTCAGTGCGCTGCTCTACCGACTGAGCTATCTTGCCGTGCTGCCGTCAGCGGAAGGTGAGGAGAAAAGGGCGGCGGGTGGGTGGGTCAATGGGATTTTTACGGAACCTGATTTTAGTCGGGCCGAAAGCGATGCGTTCCAACCCGGGGGAGCAGGCTTTTGTTTTGGCTTGGAGTGGCGCAAACTAGGGGCGCACAGTGCAGGGATGTTAAAGCTGTTGTTCATTGGAGACATTGTGGGGCGTCCGGGGCGCGAGATTTTGGTGGAGCGTTTGCCTCGTCTGCGCGCCGAGCTCGGCCTCGATGCGGTAATCGCGAATGGCGAAAATGCGGCAGCGGGCAACGGGATCAACTCGGGGATTGCCAAGGCCATTCTCGCGAGCGGGGTGGACGCGATCACCTTGGGCGACCACGTGTGGGATCAACGCGGTTGGGAGAGCGAGATGGATAGTCTTCCGCGGGTGTGTCGTCCGGCGAATCTGCCGGTGTCGTGTCCGGGACGCGATCACGTGATCCTCGATGTGAAGGGGTTTCGCCTGGGAGTTTTCACCGTGCTGGGGCGTCACTTTTTGGGCATGAAGGCGGAGTGTCCTTTCTTGGGCGCGGATGCGATGCTGGCCAAGCTGGCAGGAAAAATTGACGGCGCGCTGGTTGAGATCCATGCCGAGGCCACGAGCGAAAAGCAGGGGCTCGGCTGGTATCTCGACGGGCGCGCGATCGCGGTGCTCGGCACCCATACCCACGTGCCGACGGCGGACGCATGTGTGTTGCCGCAGGGCACGGGCTTCATGTGCGACGTGGGTATGACGGGCCCCTACGCGTCGGTGCTGGGGCGCGAGGTGAAGCCGGTGGTGGATAAATTTCTCGACGGGCTGCCGCGCAAATTTGAGGTGGCGGAAGGCGACGTGCGAATCTCCGCCGCGCTGGTCGAATACGATCCGGCGACTAAACGCACGGTGCGGGTGGAGCTCATCACGGTGCGGCGAAACAACGCCGACTTGACCAGCTCGCGAATGCGTTTGTGAGGCTTGGCGGCGTCAGCTGCTCTTCGATTCCTCGCCGGATATGCGGCTGATGTAGGCGGTGAAATCCGGGTCTTCGCCGCGTAGGAGGGCAGGCAGGTGTTCGCGGAAATCGGGACGGCGGCACCACTCGCGCATGTAGTCTTCCCAAGAACGCCAGAGACGCGCGGCCTGGGCGTCCATGGTGTCTTCGTAAACGAGAATGTAGGCGCGTTCGAAAAGGGCGACGAGGATCTCGAAGAGCACGCTTCGGCGTTCGATCTGCTCGGGGGTGAGCGGGGAGCCGGGAGTGTTGCGGGTGGTGAGCTGGAGGTCGGCGTTTTTTAGGACAAGTTCGAGGAATTCCGAGTATTGGTCGGAGAGCTGGACGTAAACCTCCTCCTCCTCGTTTTTGCGCTCTTTGCCCTGCTCCTTGATGAAAGCGTAGATGCCGAAGGGCAGGCCGACAATGGTGACCAGATAACTAAGCGCTTCGAGCCATTCCATCATGGTCATGCCGGGAACATGCCGAAAATGAAAGTGGCGCGCGAGCGGAAAGCTCACGCGCCATCGCGATTGAAAAAACGGGCGATTGCTGCCGGTGGCTCAGGCTGGCCAGACGACGCCGCGCATGTCGCCGGTCTTGTTGAAGCGCTGGTGGAAGGCGAAGGCGTAATCGAGATTGAAGGGCTCGTGACCGTCGCGGGAGAGTGCGAGGTAGCGGCGGAGATCTCCGCGGAAATCCGGGTGGGCGCAGCGTTCGATGATGAGCTCGGCGCGCTGGAAGGGATCGAGGCGGCGGAGGTCGGCGACACCGTGCTCGGTCACGATGACCTGCACGGAGTGCTCGCTGTGATCGGCGTGGGTGACCTGGGGCACGATGGTGCTGATCTTGCCGCTCTTTTGGAGCGAGGGGCAGGTGAAGATGGACAGATGGGCGTTGCGGGTGAAGTCGCCGGATCCGCCGATGCCGTTCATCATGGTTTTGCCGAAGAGGTGCGTGCTGTTGATGTTGCCCTGGAGGTCGGCCTCGATGGCGGTATTCACGGAAATGATACCGAGGCGGCGCACGAGTTCGGGGTTGTTGCTGATCTCCTGCGGACGGAGCACGATGCGGCCGCGCAGCGAGGAGAGGTCCTCGTAAAGGGCGCGCATGGCGGGCGGGCTGAGGGTGAGAGAGCAGCCGCTGGCGAACTTGAGTTTGCCGTTCCGCAGGAGGGCGAGGGTGGCGTCCTGAAGGACTTCCGAATACATGCAGAAGCGCGGGATCTCGGGGTGGGCGCCGAGGGCGCCGAGCACGGCGTTGGCGATGTCGCCCACGCCGGATTGAAGCGGAAGGAACTCGGTGGGTATGCGGCCGGCACGGAGCTCGGCGGCGAGGAAGTTGGCGACGTTTTCACCGATTTTGGTGGTGACGGCGTCGGGCTCGGCGAAGGCACCGGTCTCGTCCTCGCGGTTGGTGATGACCACGCCGGCGATCTTGGCGGGGTCGAGCTGGAGCCAGGGCTGGCCGATGCGATCGGAGACACTGTAGAGGGGGATTTCGCCGCGGTAGGGCGGGTCGATGGGTTCGTAGATATCGTGAATGCCGCAGAGGCTGGCGGGGTGACGGAGATTGAGCTCGATGAGGATACGTTCGCCGCAGCGGGCGAACGTGGGGGCGGCGCCGACGCCGCTGGTGAGCACGATGCGGCCGTCGGGAGTGATATCGCAGGCCTCAAGGACGGTCCAGTGAATGGGACCGAGGGCACCGGTGCGGACGTGCTGGGGAAGCTGGCTGAGGTGAAGGTCGAAGAAACGGGTTTTCCCGGCGTTGATGGCGCGGCGCAGATCGGGGTCGGATTGGTAGGGGGTGCGAAAGCTGATGGCCTCGGCCTTTGCGAGGGCTCCGTCGAGCGAGGCACCGGTGGAGGCACCGGTGATGACCCCGATCTTAAAGGCGCGTCCGGCGGTATGCTCGGCTTTGGCGCGCTCGGCGATGGCGGTGGGTATTTCCTTGGGCGAACCGGCGGGCGTAAAGCCGCCGAAGGCGACGGTGTCGCCATCGCGGATGAACGCGGCGGCTTCGTGGGCGTTGAGAATCGGGAAGGGATGCGACATGACTTGGGCGGTTTGGAAAGGAGCGGTTGCAGTTGCGATGTTAGATTAAAAGATAGGTGCCGCAGGCGCTACGCATTTGTTGCTTAGCGAAGGGCATTAAAAAGCCCCGGCTGTTTGAGCCGGGGCAATTCGCTAAAACAGGCGGGTGATTCAATAGAGCCTCACGTAGGCGTTGCGGCGGAGGCGCTCGATCCATTTTTCCTGGGCTTCGCGCGTCATCTGCTGGGAGAGGACGGTTTCGATCTGCTCGCGGACCTCGCCGATGGGGGGCACGCCGGCGGCTTTGCGCTCTTCGGCGAAAAGGATGTAAACGCCCTCTTTCTGGACGATGGGCGCGCTGACCTGGCCAGCCTGAAGGGTGAAAAGCGGATCGCTGAACTCGGCCTTGAGGTCGCCGCGTTTTTGCCAGCCCCAGTCTCCGCCTTTGGCTTTGCGGGCGTCTTGGGTGTAGTCCTTGGCAAGGTCGGCGAATTTAGCGCCGCTTTTGAACTTGGCGAGAATCTCGTCCGCTTTGGCGAGGAGTTGCTCGTCGCTCAGCTCGGCGCGGTTGAGTTGAATGAGGCGGAGGTGAATCTGCTCCTCTTGGAAAAATTTGGTCTGGTTGGCGGCGTAGTATTCCTCGACCTTGGCGGGGCTGACGATGTTGGCGCTCTTGCGCTGCTGGCCGCGCATGTAGCCGTAAATGATGTCCTCTTCGACCTCCTTGCGGTAGTCGCGCAGAGTGAAGCCGCGGGATTTCAAGTAGGCGAGGAAGCGGGCGCGGTCGCCCTCGAACTGGGTGGTGAGCTGCTCGGAGATCGCGTTGTCAATGTAGCTCTCAGGGATCTTCCGCTTTTCGTCTTTGCGGAACTCTTTCACGATGACGGCGCGGTCCACCAGGCTGCGGACGATGTCGTCCTGCACTTTTTCGAGCTTCTCGGAAAACTCCTTTTGGTTGCGGGACTCACGGCGGATTTGAGGGAGAATGGGCGCGAGTTCGCGGCGGATGTCGTCCACGGTGATGACCTTTGACTCGACGACGGCGGCGATGCCGTTGGCAAAGCGAAGGTTGAGGCCATCGTCGGCGGGGGCTGATGACGGGGGTAGCCCTGCCTTGGGCGCGAGGGGCTGGGCAATGGCGAGAGCCGGTCCACCGAGAGCGAGGGCAAGCAGGAGGTGGAGCGCGAGGCGACTGGGACCGGTGGTCATGTGGGCGTGGGCAAATTGTTCAGAAACACTGAAATCTCTTTCAAACGTAGAAGGGGCTTGGGTGCGGTCAATCTGGGAAAGCGGCCCCCGAGCTGAACAAAGTCATCGCGGCGGCCGGGACCGGCGCGAAGGCATTTCAAACGTGAGCCATCGGTTTCGACGCTGACGATGCCCTTTTGTTCCGCCGCGATGCGCAGGCCGGTGACGAGCAGGAGCGCGCGCACCTCTTCGTTGAATTTACCGAAGCGGTCGGTGAGCTCCGCTTCGATCTCCCTGATCGTATCGGGCGAGCCGGCGAGGGCGAGGCGGCGGTAGAGGTCGAGGCGGAGGCGGGTTTCGCCGATGTAGGTGGCGGGCAGGCGAGCTTGAATCCGGGCGACGAATACGGCGCCGTCGGCGGTGTGTTCGGCGTCTTTGATGGCGAGGTAGCTGGTGGCGGAGGCGGACGTGGCGGTGGCGGTGTGGGCGTTTTTCTCGGGCGGAGTGCCCTCGCCGACGAAGACGAAATCGAGTTTCACCGAGGCGCGGATCGCGGCGGCGCGTTTGTCGCCCTTCAGGCGGGCGACGGACTGACGGAGGAGCTGGCAGTAGAGCTCAAAGCCGACGCCGACGATGTGGCCGGATTGCTGGGCGCCGAGGAGGTTGCCCGCGCCGCGCAGCTCGAGATCGCGCATCGCGATGCGGAAACCGGCGCCGAGCTGGTTGTGAGTGCGGAGGGCGTTGAGGCGCTCGCGGGCGATCTCCATGACGCGGGTGTGGCGGTGGAGCAGGAGGTAGGCGTAGGCCTGGTGTTTGAAACGCCCGACGCGGCCGCGAAGCTGGTAGAGTTGCGAGAGGCCGAAGCGGTCAGCGCCCTCGATGATGATCGTGTTGCAGTTCGGGATATCGAGGCCGGTCTCGATGATGGTGGTGCAGACGAGGACCTGATGATGACCCGCGACGAAGTTGGTCATCATCTCCTCGAGTTCGTGTTCGTCCATCTGGCCGTGGCCGACACCGATGTCCACGTCGGGGAGGAGTTCGCGCAGGCGGGCGGCGACGAGGGCGATGGTCTGGACGCGGTTGTGCAGATAAAAAACCTGGCCGCCGCGTCGCAGTTCGTGGCGGATGGCGTCGACGACGAGTTTTTCGTCGTAGGTTTTGACGATGGTCTGAATGGGGTGGCGGTCCACGGGCGGGGTCTCGATGACGCTCATGTCGCGCGCGCCGGTCATTGCCATGTAGAGGGTGCGCGGGATGGGCGTGGCGGACATGGCGAGCACGTCCACGGAGACGCGGAGGGATTTGAGGCGCTCCTTGTGCTTCACGCCGAAACGCTGCTCCTCGTCGATGACGACGAGGCCGAGGTCTTTGAAATGGATGTCCTTGTTGAGCAGGCGATGCGTGCCGATGAGGATGTCCACCTGGCCGGTGGCGGTGGCGGCGACGATACTGGTGGACTCGGCCTTGGTGCGGAAGCGGGACAGCATCTCGACCGCGACGGGGTAGCCCGCCATGCGCTCGCGGAAGGTGTTCAAATGCTGCTGGGCGAGGATGGTGGTGGGGACGAGGATGGCGACCTGTTTGCCGGCCTGGATGGCCTTGAAGGCGGCGCGGATGGCGACCTCGGTCTTGCCAAAGCCGACGTCGCCGCAGACGAGACGGTCCATCGGGCGGGGGCGCTCCATGTCGGCCTTGGTGGCGGCGATGGCTTTGAGTTGGTCGGGTGTCTCGGCGAAAGGGAAGGCACCCTCGAATTCGCGCTGCCAGTCGTTGTCGGGCGGGCAGGAGAAGCCGGGCTGGGCGTCGCGCGCGGCCTGGATGCGGAGCAGCTCGGCGGCGAGGTCCACCGTGGCGCGCTCGGCCTGGGCGCGGGTCTTTTGCCAGCGGTCGGATCCGATGCGGCCGAGCTGGGGGCGGACCTTCGACAGACCGACGTAACGACTCACGAGGTGGGCCTCGGGCAGGGGAACGTGGAGCGTCACGCGGTCGTCGAACTCGAGCGAGATGACCTCGCGGGGGCCGTCGCGGGTATCGAGTTTCGTGATACCACGGAACAGGGCCACGCCGTGCTGGAGGTGGACCACGAAGTCGCCCTCCGCGAGCTCGGCGAAGTCCAGCAA
>JAIYBI010000410.1 GCA_027488595.1 Opitutaceae bacterium
CGGCGCTGAGCGCGTGGCGGAGGAGGGCCTCGGCCATGGGACTGCGGCAGACGTTGGCGGTGCAGACGGCGATGATGAGTTTGGGCGCGGACATGCCGGAGAGAAATGGGGGGAAGGCGGCCGGTGGAGTCGAGCGGGTTTCGTGGTGATTTGCAGGTGCCGGCTAGTTGAGGGCGGCTTGGGCGCGGAAGATTTCGGAGAACTTGGCCGCGAGGATATCCATGGTGAAGGGCTTGTTGATCAAATGATGCACGCCGGAATCACGGAGTGGCGCGAGATCATGGGCGCGGAGGAAACCGGTCATGATAACCACAGGGAGATCGGGGCGGAATGCACGTATGGCGGCGGTGAGTTCGAGCCCGTTCATGCCCGGCATGCTGAAGTCGGTGAGCAACGCGTCGAATTCGCCGGGTGAGGCGTTGAAGGCGGCGAGCGCCTCCTCGGGGGACTGGCAGACGCGGGCGTGGTAACCCAGATGATGCAGCACGGGACCCACGAGGGCCGTGATGGAGGCCTCGTCGTCCACCACCAGGATGTGCTGGCCGCGGCCGACGGCAACGGCCGAGCGGGCGACGGTCGGGTTGGTGGTCAGAGGCGCGATGGTGCGGACCGGTGCCGGGAAGAATAGATGGAAGGCGGAGCCCTGGCCGAGGGCGCTTTCGACGACGATGGAGCCGCCGTGGCTTTCGAGAATGCCGTGGACCATGGCGAGACCCAGGCCCGAGCCCTCGCCGAAGGATTTTGTGGTAAAGAAAGGTTCGAAGATGCGTTCGACGGTGTCCTGCCCCATGCCGCAGCCTGTATCGCGAACGCTGAAACGCACACTGTGGGTCAGATCAACCTGCGGGTGGCGGCGGTGCCAGATGTCGTCCGGTGTGGTGTGGGCGACTTCAAAACTCAGGGTGCCGCCCCCAGGGGCCATGGCGTGGGCGGCGTTGGTGGCGAGGTTGAGGATGATTTGGTGAATCTGGCCGGGATCGGCGAGGATGCTGAGTTGTTCCGCCGGGAACGTGGTTTGGATGGAGATGTTGGCCGGTAATGAGGCGCGAAGCAGGGCGACAGCCTCCTCGACGAGCGGGATGAAAGCGGTGGACGTATGGGTCTGCTCGACCTGGCGGCTGAAGGTCAACATGCGCCGGACAAGATCGCGCGCGCGCAGGCAACTCTGGAAGGCGCGGTCGAGAAACCGGTGGGCGGGAGTGGCCTCGGACAAGTCGCTGGCGGCGAGTTGCACGTTGCCCATGATGCCGGCGAGGATGTTGTTGAAATCGTGGGCGATGCCGCCGGCAAGGGTGCCGATGGCCTCCATCTTTTGAGCCCGGCGGAGCTGGGCTTCGAGGCGCAGACGTTCCTGCTCGGCTTCCTCATGGGCGGAGATGTCCACGATGGCTCCGAGGATGCGGACGACGCGGCCATCCACCCTTTCGGTCTGACCGAGAGCGCGGAGATTGATCAGCCGGCCTGAGGTGGTCAGGGCGGTGGCGGTGAAATCGAAGTTGGCGCCGGTTTGCAGGGCGCTCTTTAAGGCGAAGTCCACCGCGCTCCGGCAGTCCTCGGTGTAGAAGCTGAGCGCACCTTGGATTGTGGGCGTAAACGTGGCGGGCGAGGTTTCAAAAATCAGGTGCGTGCCGGGCGTCCAGCGCAGGGTTTGGGTTATGCAATCGAGGTCCCAGCCGCCGGTGCGGGCCACTGCTTCCGACTCAGCCAGCAACGTTTGTTGCTGGCGCAGGTCGGTGAGGTCGGTGGCGAAACCGATGAGGCGGTTGACGCTCCCCTCCGAATTGCGAAGCGGGATGAGGGTGGTTCGAAAAACAAACACGCCCGGGGTTAAAATCACATGCTGTTCTCTCGTGATCGCGGCGCCGGTTTGATAGCAATCGAAGTAGTCCTGCTCGAAACGCGAGGCGGCGCTCAGAGGATACAGTTGGGACGCGGTGTGATCCGCGGCGAGCGAGGATTGAATGCCGGTGAGCTCGGTGAAGCGTTCGTTGACCAATTCGTAGACGAAACGCGGCCCGGCCTCTACGCGCAGGAAAAACACGGCGTCGTCGGTGTGTTTCAGCACCTCGTGAAAAAGCGAGTCGCTGGTCTGTCCGGCGGCGACGATGTCGCGATAGCGGTTCTCGGCGTCCATCTGGGCGCTGGCGTGCTGGAGTTTTCCGAGCTGGCCTGCGGCATGGAGCGCGGCGACCCGCGTGAGGCTGACGCAAAGCGCCGGATCGGGATGGCCCGGTCCGAGTAAAACCATGAGCAGGCCAACGGACGACGGAGCGGACCGCGGAAGGCGGACGATGAGCAGAGATCGGGCGCCCGGGCAGGCTTGGAGACTTTGACAGATCGCGGTGAAGGGGCCGTCGGCGGGTGGATTCTCAATTTCCCAAATGCCGAAATCGTCCGCAGGATGCGTGGCTTCGAATGCGGCGGAAAGAGACGCCGGCGCGAGGGTGTGCCGGGGACTCGGCGAAGCGGAAACGGTGGTTTCCTCAACGAGTGACGGGGATCCCACCGAGCTGAGAAGCGATGCTTGGACCGCGCCGAGACAGTGGACCAGCGAGCCGAGGGTGGCGGTAATCGGGTTCTTGTGCGGAGGGAGCTCACCCAAAGCACGGATAAGTTGATCCAAAGGGGATAGGGACACGGTCAGGTTGGCCGGCGCGGGTGGAGGCGACGCCGGATGGGCTGAGGGTGAGCCTGCGGAAAAATGCACGATTAAACGCTATTAGCACCGGACGTGCCGCCGCAATCTGTTTGCGCAAAAAAAGCAGGCTCCGGTGAAGGAGCCTGCTTTGTAACAATAAGGAAACGGGCGAGTTGAAGCGTGTCGGCTGAATCA
>JAIYBI010000354.1 GCA_027488595.1 Opitutaceae bacterium
AGCGTCGAAGCCCTCGCGCGCTACGAGACCAACGACTACTCGGTCCCCGCCCGCTGGGTTGGCACCCGCGTCAGTGTGGATGCCGGCGCTTGTGTCATCCACATCAGGGTCGGCGATCTGGTCATCGCCCAGCACCCGGTCAACGCCGGTCACGGCCAACGCACCGAGTCGCCGCTGCACGTGCAAGAGCGTTGGGCGCTCTCGGTGCCGGCCGCGCCACCGACGCCGCCCAAAGGCTGCCACATCACCTTTGCCGAAGCGGTGCAGGTCAGGCCCCTGAGCGCCTACGCGGAGGTGGCCTCATGAGCGCGCTGCACGAACAACTCGCCTCGGACGGGCTCTTGCAGATCGGTGCCACCACCGCCCATGCCCAGCTCGATTCACTCGCCCAGCAAGCCGCCGCCCACCACTGGTCCTACTCCCACTTCCTTGGCCGTTTGCTGGAAGCGGAGATCGCCGCGCGCCGCCAACGCGTGATCGAGACCAGCCTGCACTTCTCCGGGCTTCCCTGGCAAAAGCGTCTCAGCGATTTTGACTCCTCTTTCCAGCCCTCCATCGACCGCGCCCTGATCGAAGAACTGGCCACCGGACGCTTCATGGACGAGGGCCGCAACGTCATCTTCCAAGGTCCGCCCGGCGTCGGCAAAACCCACCTGGCGATCGCCTTGGGCCTGACCTGCGCCGAACGCGGCCAACGCCTGCTGTTTCTGGGCGCCATGGAGCTGGCCCGGCGCATGAAGACCGCCTTCGCCGCCAACCGCATGCCCCACTACATGAAGATGTTGACCACCCCCAAGCTGCTCATCGTCGATGAAGTTGGCTACCTCGGGCTGGATCACGATCAAGCCTCGCTGCTCTTCCAAGTGATCTGCCAGCGCTACGAAAAACAGGCAGCCACCATCATCACCTCCAACAAAGCCTTCAGCGACTGGGGCCACGTCTTCGCCGGCGACGCCGTCATGGCCTCCGCCGCGCTGGATCGCCTCCTGCACCGCGCCACCGTCGTCAACATCAAGGGCGAGTCCTACCGCATGAAGGAAAAACGCCTCACCGGCCTGTTCCCAGGCTCGGTCGCTTTGCCCGACGCCCCAAACAAAGGAGGTTCCCGCACCAAGACCAAATAACCCCGCCGTTTTTATCGCGCGGGGGTGGGTCAATTTTATACGGCCGAAGGTGGGTCAATTACTGGCGGGCGTTGACACAGCAGGCCATAGCGGTGCTCGTCGAGCACCCAAAGCCGCACCGGTTGCCTCGGCATCGGGCCGACCAAGGCTTCGAGTTTGGCCGGCAACTCCGCCTTGAACGCCTCGGCCTTTGCCGGATCCTTTTTCACGTGGCTTTTGCGCGGCACCTTCAGCTTGCCGCCCAACCGATGCAGCACCTTGCGCACCCCGCTTTCGGTGAGCGTCTTGCGGGTGCGCTTTTTGATCCAAGCCTGCGCGTCCTTGGCCTGCCGGAATTGACCTGCCTCCAATCGCTTCACGAACTCCTCTCGCACCGCTCCGCGCACCGCCGGCAGGTTCCCCGGCGCCTTGTCCCGTTTGAGCAGCTCAGCCACGCCTCCCTCCAACACCTTGTCCCGGTAAACAAAAACCGTCTGTCGGCAGACGTCCGCCACCTTCATGATCTGCGCCACCGTAAGCTCGTGCTGCGCAATCAACCTCACCACCAGCAGCCTCTTGCGCGCCCACTCTTCCTGGGGTTTGGCCCACGCCGCCTCGATCTCCGCGACCACCTCTTCACCAAGTTTCGGTAAGCTTCTTGCCATGCCCCACACTACAACAAATCACCCCCTTGTATAGTCTATTTATCACAGGACGTTGGTATCAGACCCAACTTCACGAGAACCTGATGGATCGCCGGAATCTTGCAGGCCAAGCCAAGACGCCCCTTGATCTCGCCTAAGGTAATGTCCGACTCGTTCGCCACCAAATCCTTCAGCTCCTTGCCTCGCTCCGGCATCAGCCTCGCCGTCCGCCCGGAAAAACGATGCCTCGCTTCAATCTCCCCAGTCCGGCGTCTTTGCTGCAACAGCTTCTTGACCATTCCCAGCGACACCCGGAAACGCCTCGCCAACTCTTCCCGCGTCCACTTGCCCTCATCGTAGGCAGCAACGATTCGCTGTCTCAAACCCGCCAAAAGTCCGGATGTTGGTGTGGGAGCCGTTCGTGTTGTAATCCGTGTCGGTGCCGCCATCCGTCGCGTCATCCATAAAGAAGGTTGATCCGAGGACGGTTGTCACATTGCCCGTCTGGATGATCGCGGCGCGAAGAGAGCCTAGCGCGGCAAGCACGGGCAGCAAGGGCATCAACGCTGCGGCAACCCGGCGCAGCCATGCACGTCTGGGGGACGAAGGGACGGATGTTGGGGGGCATCTGATAAAGATCAAATTTACATCTTGATGAAGAAGAGTCAGAAACCTTCACCAAAGGGTAACTTTCCTGCCGCGGATGAGCTATTTTGACCGTGTGCCGGGTTTCACCGGCTCCACCGGGGTTCCATCCTCGTAGAGCGCGGGGATGGAGGTGGCCGGCCCAACGCGGATCACCGGGTGATCGATGCCGGCGAGGTTCTTGGGGATGGTGATGACGAGTTTTCCCTCGGGATTGAGCTTCACGGGGAGCAATTCTCGGGTTTCGAGCACTTGGGCGCGGAAGTCTGTGGCGGGCTTTTCCAGCGTGAGAGGTTGGCTAATGATGAGGGCACCGGCTGGCAGCGGCGTAAGCACAAAGAGGTTGAAGTGAGGCTTGGCCGGGTCGGTTCCCATCGTGGCCCGCATGTTCTCCGGCAGGGCGTCTTGGGCAAATGGGCTGCGTGTCGTGGGCTGGATGGCCGATTCGTTTATCTCCATCCAAGCCGCGAATTCCTTGAGCCGGCGCGTTGCTGCCTGCTGGAAGGATCCGTCCGGCAACGGCCCAACATTCAACGTGATGGCTCCGCCGTGGTGGGCGTTGGTGATGAGCGCGTCGAGCAGCTTGTCGAAGGACCGCCATTGGAAGTCCAGTCGGTGGTAGCCCCAGGCATGGTTCATTGTGCCGGGCGTTTCCCATGGAACCTCGGGGGCGTTGGCCGCGTCGGGGAATTGATTGTCGCCCATGGAAATGAAGTCGGCTCCTGTTGGGTCATGGGCGGCAATGCGGCCGTTGATCATGCAGGCGGGCGCCTTCTCCCGGATGAGCGCGATGAGTTGATCCCGGCGCGGGGCGGTGACTTGGTTCTTGGCTCCTTTACCCCACGAATCGAACCAGAACATATCCGGTCGGTAACGCTCGATGAGTTCCGCGACCTGCGGCAGGCATTTGCCTTGCCAGTATTTTTCAAACTCCTCGTCAGAGGGCTGCACGAGCGGCGGGTCGTTCTTCATTTCGGGCCAAGGCGGAAAGGCGCCGCCAGCGTGCTCCCAGTCCTGCCAGTGCGAATAGTAGAAGCCCAGCTTGACGCCATATTTGCGGCAGGCCTTGGCCAGTTCGCCCAGCGGATCGCGTCCCTTCGCGCCAAAGGGGGTGGCGGCAATGTTGTAGTCCGAAACCGCCGAGTCCCACAGCGCGAAGCCGTCATGGTGCTTGGTCGTGATGACGAAGTAGCGCATGCCGGCTTCGGCCGCGCGTTTGATCCACTCATCGGCATCGAACTTGGTCGGGTTGAATTGCGCCAGCAAAGTGTCGTAGTCCTTTTGGGGAATCCCACCGTCCGCTTGTGGCCAGCGCCACTGGGTGCGGATCCATTCCGAGTAGTGATTGCGCCCCATTTCCTCGCCCTGCCACACTCCCGCAGGAATCGAGTAGAGCCCGAAATGGATGAACATGCCGAAGCGCTTGTGCATCATCCAGTTGTTGTCCTTTTCCTGAATCGTCTTCGCGTCGACCTCGTCCACGGTGTAGGGATACTCGGACGAATGGGCCGCATGGTGTGGTGCTGTCATATCAAGCAGGGGAAAATTAGATGTTAATCACCGGCAGAGCTTTTATCGGCCCTTGGGTGAGACAGGCACTCTACGCCGATTTTACAGAAACTCTCTCTTGGTTGGGATAGTCGATGGTGCGCTGAGTAGGTTGCTGCGTGGTTGCAGCCGGAACAATCGCCGTCTGCGGCTCGTCAATGGACCTCATCCGGCGGAGAAGGCGGCGGCGGAGGTCCTCGCGAACCGGGGTGTGTGGAGCGGAATGAATAAGGTTGTCGAATTCGTAAGGGTCGGCGCGCAGGTCGTAGAGGCACATCTCGCGATAAAGATTGGCGTCAGCCTGTCCCGCCGTCTGTTCGTCGGCCACCACGGCGTATTTCCAGCGCGAGGTTCGCAGGGCGCGCCCCGGCGGAAGATTTCCGTCGCCAAACTGGATGAAGCTTTCTTCCGGCCAATGCGAGGAGTCTCCACGTGTCACGGGCCGCAGACTGCGGCCCTGCATCGCAGGGGGAATCGGAATACCCGCCGTGTCCAGCAGGGTGGGCGCGAGATCGACGAGCGATGCTGGACATCGGTGCTCGCCGCCGCCGTTCCAGCCAGCACCCCAGATCGCGAAAGGCACGCGGATCGAGGATTCATGGGGGCTGCGCTTGTATTCGTCGTTCCGGGTCTTGAAGTGGCAACCATGGTCGGAAATAAAGACTACCGTTGTTCGGTCAGCTTGTCCGGTCGATTCCAGGGCATCCATGAGCCGTCCGAGGCCGTCGTCGAGGCGTTTGACCATGGCGCAGTAGCCAGCCCAGTCTCGCGCGGAGGAGCCACCCAAGGCTTGCAGGTCCATCGGCATCCAACGCCCTTTGTAGTCGTGCTCGAGGCCGTGCGGTGGCGGATACGAGTCGTCGGTGTTTTGGTGATGCGGTTCGAGATGGGAGAGGAAGAGCAGATAAGGCTCTGCGGGCGTCGCGGCACGGCCGGCGATATAGCGGATGGCCGCATCGGTGACGGCATCCGAGCGGTAGCCGGGGAGGTCCACCCGTTGGTTGTCCGCATCCCAGAGACATGCAGAATACGGACCTGAGGTCAGCTCGACGCAATTGGCGGCGAGCCAATCCTGGTAGCCCGCCCGATTTTCGCGCGGCACCGGTCCGTCGCCGGTGCCCTCGGAGAGATGCCATTTGCCGATGTAAGCGGTGCGGTAACCGCGCTCCGAAAACAATTCCGCCAGTTTGGGTGCATCAGGCTTGAGCATCTTCCCGTTGCGATGGACGCCGTTGGTCGTGGCGTATTGGCCGGTTTGCAAACATGCGCGGGCTGGTCCGCACACAGGTTGTGGCGTGACCGCTTCGCGGAAGAAGGTGCCGCTCCGGGCCAACCGGTCGAAGTGCGGCGTAAGGCCGAGCGGATTGCCGTTGAGCCCCAGCGTGTCCCAGCGTTGCTGGTCGGTGAAAAAAACAATGATGTTGCGCATGGTTAGTTACGGGGACGTCCCGGCTCGCTTCAACTCACAGAGTTATCAGCACTTCGAGGCCAAAAAACTGAAACGGGATGACCGGGGGGACCCATAGCTCTTGTCCGATGCTCATCGGGCCTGCTTGTCGCTCCAGAGCGCCTCCACATTGGTCTTGTTCCAAACATCCCAGAGCTTTTGCAGTTCTTGGACCTTTTCCGGATGCGCGGCCGCAAGGTCGTTCTGCTCGCCCGCGTCTTCGGCGACCTTATACAACCCGGTCTTCAGCGCCGGGGGGCGCTCCTTCCTGTCGAGCGCCTTGGTGAGTTTCCAATCGCCGGCACGCACCGCCATTTGTGGCCCGTAGCGCCAGAACAAAGCCTTATGCGGCGGTTTCTGTGTTTTCCCGGTCAGGTAAGGGAGGAGATCTGCTCCATCCAGCGCACCATCCTCCGGCACATTAACGCGGGCCGCCGCAAGAGCGGTTCGCAGCAGATCCAGTGTGATGACTGGCGCATCGACGACCTGCCCAGCCGGGATCGTGCCTTTCCATTGCATAACAAACGGGACGCGTATTCCGCCTTCCCAAGTCGACCCCTTGGTTGCGCGCAAGGGAGTATTGCGCGAGCCGTTTTTTGGAGGCGCACCATTGTCGCTGTGGAAGACGATCATCGTGCGATCCTCCTGCCCGGAATCGCGCAGTGCCTTCAGAATTCGGCCGATGCTTTCGTCCATCAGCGAAATCATAGTCGCACATTTGCGGCGTGCGGGATCGGTGATGTGACTGAATTTCGCCTCGACTTCGGCGGGGGTGTCGAGGGGTTCATGAGGTGCGAGAAAGGACACGTAAAGAAACCAGGGTTGAGCGGTGTGCCGATGGATAAACGAATCGGCTTCGCGGGCCATTGCTTCATCCACAAAGCGATCACCCGCCTTTTCGGGTTTGCCGTTTCGAACGGCAGTAAGCGGCGGTAACTTTGTTTGGCCGGGGAACCAGACCGATTCGTCGAAGCCGCGCGCGTTCGGGCTGTATTCTGGCAGCTTGGGGTTACCGAGGTGCCATTTTCCGATATGGCCGGTCGTGTAGTTCGCCTGCTTCATCCAGTCGGCGGCGGTTTTCTGATCAACCGGCAATCCCACCAACGCGTTGTCTGCTAGGGGATGGTTTAGTTCATGGCCGAAACGCGTCTGATAGCGTCCAGTGATGAGTCCTGCCCGGCTTGGGCTGCAAACCGGTGCGCTCACATAGCCACTGGTAAAACGCACGCCGTTCTTTGCGATGGAATCCAGGTGCGGCGTGGGGATATCGGTGCACCCTTGCGCCCCCAAATCGGCATAGCCCATGTCGTCAGCGACCATGATCAGGATATTGGGCCGCACCGCCTCGGGAACGGCTTGGGCGGCCGCTAACAAGCTAACGAAGCTGGAAAGACCTGTTGCGATTTTTAAGCTCAAAAGTAAGCGGCTTTTCGTTGGTATAATGCTCATATATATATTTTTTTAAACCGGTTAAAGAGCCGGATTATTTAGGTGGATACGCAGTAAGAGGCGGGAGCTTGGGATATATTGCTCACTGCTTTGGGGTGGATTTCTCGAGAGCCGGGACAAGGGCGCGAAGGCGCTGTTCGGAAGCGGCATTCCAGTAGCCGCACTCGAGCTGAAGAAAGACCGAGGTGTAGGGAAGCGTCATGTTCGTCTTCAGCAGAAGGACGTGAAACGTCTTCCCGGCTTCATCGAGCTTCGCGATGATTTGTTCATGAGGAAGTTTGGTGATCTCAGATCCCGCCAGGAGCTTGGCGAGCGCGGCGCGGTAGGCCGAAATGCCAGAGGCGTCATTCTCGGGGACATATTCGAGTTCGAGATCAACGTAGATTGTCGGTTTGACATGCTTGGCTCCGGCCAGTGCCTTCAGCACGGCAGCGGTCACTGCTTCTTGCGTCGCGCCGGTATCGATTGTCTTTACCCCGGGACTCACCTGCAAGGGGTAGGCGGAATCGACGATTACAATCCAGTTCCGGTGCCCGAGCAGCGGCAGGGATTTGTGCAGGGTGTCTTTCCAATCTTCCGCCTGCACAACGGGAACGAGGGCGAGCGCCAGGACGAGGACCACCTTCTTTATGGTCTGGCAGATGCTCATTAATGGGCTGACGGTTGGTAGGGGCGTGATGTTTTTAATCATATAATTTTTTGGATGTGGGTTTCGGTTCGTCTATTTGTCTCGAAATTCGATGCGGTCGATCCCGATGTGAGCCCAGATGCCACGTTCTACAAACCCATCAACGACATCGATCCAGGCCATCTGGCCCTTGAATTCGGAGATATCCCAGACCATTTCCACCATGGTATCGCTGTTGTCCCCGGTCGCGGTTCGCACGACCTTATAATCCACCACAAGGTTAACGCATTGCACGTCTTTATGGTTACCTCCCGCAATACGAAAGGCGATGACGGGCTTTTCTATTTTGAATTTGGG
>JAIYBI010000066.1 GCA_027488595.1 Opitutaceae bacterium
GCCTCGAACTCCAGGTCGCGCGCGACGCCGGTCAGGGCCGCTTCACTGTGGACGAGGAGCGCATCCAAGCGTTCACCTCCCTCGGCGCCGCCGGCATCACCGACCGCCTTTGCGACTACTTTCTGCCGGTCAAGATCACCGCCGCCTACCGCCAGACGGTCCTAGACTACCTCCGCTCCTCCCAACCCGGCGACTTCGAGGCCCAGACCCGCCGCGCCGCCATCACCATTCTTCAAACCCCCGAGTATCAACTCTGCTGATACGTAAACACCGTCCCCTCCCGACGCTCCCTCGCCGCTCCGTCATCGGTCATTCGTCATTAGTCATTCGTCATTCTATGAACCCCCACCTCCTCCCCTCCACCCGCCGCGAGTTTATCCGCCGCGGCACACAGGGCATCGGCCTGCTCGCCTTCAGCCGTTTCGCCCCGCAGTTCCTCGTCCAGAGCACTCTCGCCGGCGCCCCCGCCCCCGAACGCGACCGCCGTATCCTCGTGCTCGTTCAGCTCGCCGGCGGCAACGATGGCCTCAACACCGTCATCCCGTTCTCCGACCCCGCTTACTTCGCCCTCCGCCCCACCCTCGCGCTCAAAAAGGAAGCTACGCTGCCCATCAACGACTCCCTCGGCCTCAACCCCGGCTGCGCCGCCCTCCACGCCCTGCTCAACGAGGGCAAACTCGGTATCGTCCAGAACGTCGGCTACCCGAATCCCAACCGCAGCCACTTCCGCTCCACCGAAATCTGGGAGACCGCCAACGAAAGCTCCGATTCCGTTTCCACCGGTTGGGTCGGTCGCTACCTCGACAACGCCTGCGCCGGCGCCCCCCCCTCCGCCGATCCCGATGCCATTCACGTCAGCAGCGAGGTTCCACAGACCTTCGGCGGCACCGTCCCGCACAATACCTTCGGACTCGCCAATCGCGGCGGCGGCCGTCGCGACGACGCCAAACTCCTCGAACGTCTCGTCGCCCGTCCCGCCGATGGCTCGCCTACCCCCGGCGACTCGCCCAACAACTCCTTCCTCCGCGCCACCATGATGGACGCCCTTGTCGCCGAGCAAAAAATCCAGGGCATCCTCAATGCCTACAAGCCCGAGACCGCCTACCCCGGCTCCGATTTCGCCCAGTCCCTCCGCAACGTTGCCGCCCTCATCTCCGCCGGCCTGCCCACTCGCGTCTACTTTGTCTCCATCGGCGGCTTCGACACCCACGCCAACCAGCTCAACAACCACCAGAATCTCCTGCGTAACCTCTCGGAAGGTCTCGCCGCGTTCCAACGCGATCTCACCGCCCGCAAGCTCGACGACCAGGTGCTAACTACCACGTTTTCCGAGTTCGGCCGCCGTCCCAACGAAAACGACAGCCGCGGCACCGACCACGGCACCGCCGCCCCGCTTTTCGTCATGGGCCGCAAGATCAGTGCTCCGCTCCACGGCACCGCGCCCAACCTGAAAATCGCCAAAAACGCCGACCTCACCTTCACCACCGATTTCCGCTCCGTTTACGCCACCGTCCTCGACCAGTGGCTCGGCTCACCCGCCGACGACATTCTCGGCGCCAAACACCCGCGCCTTAACTTCGTCGGCTGAACCCGCCAGCTTGACGAATCAGCCTAGATGGCCATGTTAGCTACATGCTAACTGCCAATATAGCCACGGCTAAAAACGAGCTTTCCCGCCTTCTGCGACGCGTCAAACGTGGCGAGCGCGTCATCATTACCGACCGCAACCGTCCGGTCGCCCAACTCCAACCCATTTCAAGCGAGGGTGCAGGCAAGGGCTCCGCTCTCCTCGACGAGCTCCATGAAGCAGGCGTGCTCACGCCACCATGCGGTGCCGCCCTCGACGTAAAGGCATTCCTTGCCAGCCCTGTCCCGAAATTGACCGCCGCAAACGCGCTCAGCGCCGCCGTGCTCGCCGAACGGGAGGAGGGACGATGAGGTTTTGGGACACCTCAGCCTTGGTGCCCTTGCTCGTGAACGAGCCCGATTCCGCCCGCCGCGCCGCAGCACTCCGCGCCGATTCCGCCATGGCGGTCTGGTGGGGCACGCTGGTCGAGTGCGAATCCGCCCTGCAACGCCGGGTTCGCGACGGAGCGCTCGACCCGGCGGGAGCCCGCCAGGCCCGCGATCGCCTCGCTGTCCTCGCCGCCGCCTGGCATGAGGTTCCCCCGGCGCCCCCGCTGCGAACGCTCGCGACCCGCCTCTTACGCACGCATCCCCTGCGAGCCGCCGATGCCCTGCAACTCGCAGCTGCGCTCGCGCTGACGCAGGCGGGTATGCCCGGCCTTCACTTCTACACCGCCGACATCCGTCTCGCCCAAGCCGCCGAAATCGAGGGCTTGCGCGTGGAACGTTAAGCCTGCCCTCAACTCTTCCCAAAGCGCCGCATCAATTCGCCCTGACTGAGTTCGATGTGCGTCGGCCGCCCGCCCGGACTCGTGTGCGGCGCACGGCACGTAAAGAGCCTCGCCACCAGCTCGCGCAACTCGTCCGCCCCCGCCTGCGTTGGCAGACGCACCGCCCGCGCCGCCGCCAACCGCGCCAGTTGCTCGCGCGCCACCTCGACGTTGCGCTCCGGCGAAGCCCCGTCGCGGAACCCGTCCAGCAAATCGCGCAGACACGCCTCCGCATCCATCGGCGGCAACACCGCCGGCACGCCTTCCAGGCGGAAGGTATGCCGCCCGAACTCCGCCACCTCGAATCCGTGCGCGGCCAAAAACCCCAGCCGGTCGCGCAGCAACGCGCTCCCGATCGGATCAAGCTCCAGCACCACCGGCAGCA
>JAIYBI010000314.1 GCA_027488595.1 Opitutaceae bacterium
AAGAGGGCGGCCTCGGCGAGCTGGAAGCCGGGGGTTTTGACGGGGCCGGGGGTGAGTCCGCCGATCTGGAACGGTGTGGTTTCGAGCAGCCAGAACGGGACGGGCGAGTCGTCGGGGCGGCGCTTGAGGCCGCGCATCCAGGCGATGGAGCGGTGGTGGTGATGGGCGGTGCCGGGCCACCAGTAGGAATCGGTGGCGGCAAAATCGAGGGCGGAGAACAAGTCGGCCGGGCAGGTGCGCTCGAGCTGGATGTGGTTGTGGGTGACCGGGGCGGCGCTATGCTGGCGGAGGGCGGCGGCCTGGCGGTGGACGAAGGCGACGGTGGCGTCGCTCAGGAACTCGCCCCACGCGACAAGGAGCGACGGGTTGTGCATGCCGTCGGAAGCGCCGGGGGCGGAGTGGCCGTAGGGCGTCTTGCCGGGGAACTGGACGTCGGCAAACGCGTCATAGTGCTGATCCCATACGCGCGTGGCCCAGCGGCGGTTTAGCTCGGCGACGGTGCCGAAACGTCTTTCCAGCCATGCGTGCCAGGCAATGGCAGCGGCGGGGCCGTGGTCGCCGTCCACATGGCAGCAGACCTCGTTGTCGATCTGCCAGGCGAGCAGGCCGGGGTGGCGGCCGAAGCGCCCGGACATTTTTTCGGCGATGCGTTCAGCGAGGCGCAGGTAGTCGGCGGAGAAGTAGCTGGCGTGGCCGCGGCTGCCGTGGAGGAAGGGGCGGCCGTCGTGATCAAGGCGGACGGCGTCGGGGTAGTCGCGGGTGAGCCAGCGCGGAGGCGTGTAGGTAGGCGTGGTGAGGATGAACTTAAGCCCGGCGGCGTGGATGCGGTCGAGCACGTCGGCATACCAGTCGAAGGTGAACTCGCCGTCGGACGGCTCGATTACGCTCCAGATGGAGTCGCCGAGACGCAGGCAGTTGAGGCCTAGCTCTCCCATCTTGGCGAGATCCTCGTCGAGGCGGTCGGGCCAGAGTTCGGGATACCAAGATACGCCGTGCCAGAGATGATCGGTATAGACGGTCGGCATGGGTGTGAGAGACAATGGTGACGAAGCGGTCTCGATAGCATGAGCGCAGCGTGTTCCTAAAAGAGGGCGGCCATCGCACTGGGGGCGCAACCGCACGGTTGGTTTATCTTAAACCGAAGGAGTTCTGCGGGCGGAGGAGTGGCCGGCGGAGGGCGCGAGGGCATCCCGAAGGCGCGTGGCCATGGAGGGACCTGTGATCATTGCGACGGTGCCATGGGAATGCTCAGTCATTGCTCACGCGGATGAGCAGAAGTTCGAGGACTCCGAAGCCGTAGTGGTTGTCCCTGGTGCCTGGCATGTCGGAAGAAACGCAGTCGGACAGGGGCTGATTGTCGGATCGCTGGAGAAGTCTCATGGCAACAGCGTGAATTCGAGTTGGGCCGAGGCGGGCACGGTGACGCGCCGGTAACCTGTGTGAAGATTGGGGCCGAGCGGGCGGGCGCGCTCGGCGGCGGACTCGGCCAGCACAGTTACGGTGGCGGGGCGGTTCCAGAGGTTAGTGAGGACGAGCGCGCCGCACTCGATGCGGGCCTCGATCTGGTCAAACACCCAAACGCGGTCGGTATCGATTTCCCAATATACGCCTGGCAGCTCGGCGGCGGTCAGCAGGGCGGCGGCCTCGCACCAGCAGGAGTAGTGAAACAACTCGCCGATGCGGTCGCCGCGCGTGGCATCGCCGTTCCAGTCGGTGGTGTTGACGCGTTCGCAAATCCAGCCCGGCGGCTGCACGACGTCGACGGGCGGCTGGCCGGAGTAGCTGAAGCCGACTGGGATCGGGCGCTCGGCGGTGGAGAGATACTGCGGCAAGCTGCGGGCGATGTCCCGGAGCAACTGGAGCACGCGGGCGTCGCCGGTGGCGCGGTAGAGGCGTAGGAGGCCGTGTCCGGAGAGCGTGCAGATGCCGGGGACGCCGCACTTGTTTTGCTGGCTGGCCCACATGGTGCCCGCGCTGGTGAAGCCCAACTGGCCGAAGGTGGATTCAGCAGGAAAGTTGTAGTCGAAGGAAAACACCCAGCTTGATGCGTGGGCGACGGCGGTGACGGCGCGTTGCCACCAGGCGGGGTCGCTGGTGTGTTCGGCGAGCAGGACAAAACTTTCGATCAGCAGGAAGGCGGATTCACTGTCGGGGCACTGGACGGCTTCGGCGGGGCCGCCGTTGGTGAAGCCCTCGGCGAGGAGTTTTTTCCAGAAGAACTCACCGCCCGCGACTGCGATTTCGCGATAGGAGGGTGCGTTGAAAAACTCGGCGGCGAGCAACAAAGCGCCGGGGGCGAGCGCGGCGGAGAACGAACCTGCGACGATGATTTCGCCGGTGTCTTGGTTGACGAACTGTCCCCACTCGCCCTCTTTGCGCCAAGTGCGTGCGAGAGCATCGGCACAGCGTCGGAGTCCATCGGCCCACGCGGCGGGGATGGTTTCACGCGCACCTTCCATCAGTCGGATCTGGCGCAACATGGCGTAAAGCCCGTCCGCACTCTTGCGCACGAGATGCCACGGTTCGGTGGGGCGGAGCGGATGGTCGCCGAGCCAGACGCCCTCGGGGCCGGCGACAGGGTCGGGCACGTCGGCCTGGGGCCAGGTGCCGTAGGGCGTGGCGCCGCCGAAGCCGGTGCCCATGGCGTAGAAATAGCCGGAAGCGGCCTGCCCCTTGGGGAAAACGAAATCGAAATTGCGGCGGGCGCGGGCGCGGGATTCTGGCGTGCCCTGGGCGAGGAGCGGAAGGGTGGCCAACATGCCGCCGACCCAGCCCATCTGCCAGTTTTGAAAGGCGTTTTGACGGAGGCCGACCGAGTAGTAGCCGCGCGGCTCGACCCAGTTCTCGCGGTTGTATTTGTCCTCGATGATGCGAAACACCTCAGAGAGCGGCGGGGCGGGCGGGAGCGGGCGGCGCGGCGAGTGCCAAGCGGATTCGGGCGTGGCTTCGCGGAGCGTGAAGAATCGGTCGTAGAACGCGGCGAGATCGGGGCATTCCCAAGCGTGCAACTCGACGGTGAATTCCACGGCGCGTCCGGCGGGCCAATCGGGGGCGGCCCAGTCGCTGGGGTTATCGCGCACGCACATGCGATACATGCGATCGTGGCGTAGACCGGGCCACGACAAACGCCACTCAGCGGTGCTGCGGTCGGCCTTTTCTTCCAGCTCGATCCCGAGAGGAAGTCCGAGCACTTCGGGCGAGACAAAGGCTAACCATGCCCGGCGGGTGTGTGGATTCCAGCAGCCGAAGCACGGCGTGGCGGTGTCGCGTGAGAGCACCTCGAAACGCGAAGCACCCGGCCCGAGCGTGAGACGCTCGATGTCGGAAATCTGCGGGCGCGGATCGCCCTCGCCAGGACGACGCGGGAGCGGCATCGGCGGATACGGCTGGGGGCGAACGATGAAACGGTTGCCTGCGTAAACTGCGCCCGGAACGAAGACGAAGATATCTTCGGACCAGTTCTCACAGGTGAGAGCCAGACCGATGCTGGCGGCTTGCGCTCTGCCGCTGGTCACTTCGGTGCGCAGTTGGTGACGGGTGCAGTTTGCGCCTGCAGGGACTTCCGTATGCAAAATGCGCCAGTGTGCGTTCGCGAAGCGCGGCCGGGATTCGTGCCCCGCCGACAGGGTGAGTATTTCCACGCGCCGCGAGCCTTCGTGTCGGCTGAGTTGAATTGTGGGGGTCATGGCGATAGGCAAAAGATTGTGGTCAGGCTCGTGATTTTTCCCCGAGCTGGCGTTCCAACTGTGCGGCGGTCTCGGCTTCCAGACTGACGCTCTTGGGCGGGGCGACTGCACCTCGCGGGCGAATCTCGACGTGCAGGACTTCGTTCGGAGCGAGCGTGAACGGGATGGCGAGCGGGCTGCCGTCGGCCATCAGCACTTCGCATTTCATGGCCGGCTCGGCAGCGTGACGGAGCAGGTTGAGTTGAGCGGCCGAGAGATTGAGCGGTAGTCCCATCGCTTCCCACGTTTCAAAGGCGCTCCCCGCGCCCGCCCGCAGGTGGCTAGTGGTGGCCAGCCAAGTTTCGTCTTGAGCCAGACCCGACGGCAGCGGTAACCGCAGAACATCCTGCCAAGTGTTCTTGCTGCGCACTTCCGGCGGGAGATCGTTCCACAGCAGCACCTGAATAGCATCCCCTTTGCGCGTGGCCAAGCCGCCGAAGAACGGTGGAAAATCCCGGTCGGGCAGCAAACTGATCCTTGGGCCGCGCATCTCTTCCAAAAAGCGGAAAGCGTTCGCGGTCGCTTTCGGAATTCCATGAATCGTCAAGAGCCCGTAAGTATGGCTAAAGGGCGCGTTGGGAATCGGACTTTCTTCAAAGATGTCGCTGGCGACCCAAAAGGTGAATGTCTCAGCCGCGTCGTCGAGTTCAACCATCTGGCGCACGACGAACGACGCACCGTGCAGGTTGTCCACGTGGCGGTTTTCATTCCAAGTTACATCTGCTGCAGAAGTGGCAAGCTGCGTGTTCCACTCGGTCCAATGAATCGGAAGATGCGGCATGGGCGACGAGACGATGGTCCGTTGAGCCGCGCGCACCGTATCTTGGAAGAACATGCCTGGCGCGTGTGGGCTGGCCGCGCGATCAGGAAACTCCACGAATTCATCCTGCGGATAGAGGTGGGTAGAAATGAAATCCAGCGGCACGTTGTTGGCGTGGCAATAACCGATGAGGTCCGTCAGCCAATGGGCTTTTGATGAAGCAGGCCCGCCTATCCGAAGCGCCTTGTCCACAGACTTCACCGCGCGGGCGGCGTGCGCATAGAGTTGGAAATAGTCTTCCTTTGTGCCGGACCAAAACGCCGAGAGGTTTGGTTCATTCCAAACCTCGAAATGCCATTGCCGGACTTCCGCCAGACCGTAGCGCTCGATGCAGTGTGCCGTGAACGCTCGCACTAAATCGTGCCATTCCTGCCACTCACTCGGCGGCGTTATGTTCATCGCGTAGTGGAACATAGTTTGCGAACCAGACGCCAAAGTGGCGGGCATGGGGTTCAGTTCAACAAACGGCCGAAGCCCCAACCTCAGCAGCGCGTCGAACACTTTGTCCACATGGTGCCATTGATAAAGGAGCGAGCCATCCGGTCGTCGCCGCACCACCGCCATGTCATCGTGGAACAGCGCGTGAAAGCGGCAGCTGCGGAAGCCTATTTCGCGTTGCAGCCAGGAGAGATGTTCCAACAGGTCCGAGCGTGTGAGGTCGTAAGCGCGCCCCACGGCGATTCCGTTTTTCCACGGCCGGCGCAGGGGCGCGGCGAGTTGGTCTGGTGCAATGGTGATCATACGTCAGCAGCCAGGCAGCCGGAGGCCTGAAGTAATG
>JAIYBI010000257.1 GCA_027488595.1 Opitutaceae bacterium
GGCAGCAGGGCCGCGAGCAACGGTGAAAGGGCGGCGGCCGTGCCCACCGCACCCGTGAGCTGATCCAGCGAGGCAAAACCAACGGCGGCGTCTGCGACGGGGCCGGTGGGCAGGCAGGCGAGGACGACTCGGCAGGACTTGCCGGCGTGAACGAAAGGGAAAGCGACGGCGGAGCGGTGCGCGCCGGGCAGGCTCACCGCTTCGGCGGGCACGAGGCCCTCAGGCGAGGGCCGCACCGCGAGGCGGTTGTTGGCGTCGAAGACGAGGACGAGATCGGTGGAGGCGGACACGTTTGGCGGGGGCGGCTAGAGCAGGGAAGGGGGCGGGGTGAGAACAGTCAGCCCCGGGATGCGGAGGAAGTCGCGATCTTCGGTCAACACCGCGGCGCCACGCCGAAAGGCACAGGCGGCGATAAAGGCATCCGGGTTGGGAATAACGTAGCCCGCACGATCCGCCCTCCAGGCAAGCGCGGCGGCCTCGTCCCAGAGCGCGGGATCAACCGGGACATACTGCATCGTATCGAGAAAACGGCTCAGCCGTTCGCGGATGCGATCATGGCGTATGCCACGCAGCACCTCCAGACGGACCATGCCGCAGGTGACGAGATTGACGGTGTCGTAATGCTCGAAGAACGCAGCGGCGGGGTCGCGGTTTTGCTTTAGCAGCCGGATGTAGATGTTGGTATCAACGAGGATCGGCTGGTCCATGGGAAGGAGGGGGCGGGCTGCTCTTAGCGCCGTAGGGCAGCGAAGGCTCGGCAACGGCGTCGAGCTCTATCGGCCCCGGCACCCGCGCATAACCGCTGCCACGCAAAGCCTCCGGATCGTAGTCGGGATAGACGGCGTCGGCCAACTCCTCGGGGGTAAGGCCTAAGCCGTTTTTACGGAATTCGCGGATGCGCATTTGACGATCCATCTCGCGCAACGCGGCCTCCACCGCCTCGGTCTTGCTCGGGAACTCATAGTCTTTCATGACGCGGGCTAACAACTCCTCGTCTATATGCATGGTCATTTTCATGGTGCCATACTGGATATGGGCATTGAGACCAAGTCAAACAAATTTACCATACTGATGCCATTAAGCTTTACCAGAATAGCTTACGTAGTCATCTAAATCGAGCCGATCAAAGTAGGTCACGATGTCTTCGCGACCGGGGGCGAGGGATTGGATGGTCTCGGCGAACATCTGGTGGCGTCTGGCGTCGCCGGCGGAGAGACCCGAAAGGTAGTCGGACCATGCGGCGATTTCCCAAGGTTGGCGCTTGGCGGAAGAGTTGGCCGTGACCCAGGTAAGCATCTCGGTATCGGAGCGCCCCTTGGCGACCTCGGAGAGCAGCGCCTCGGCGGTGAGTCCGGTGAAAGCGAAGAAACGCTGGTCGAGCGGGCAGGGGAATACGAACTCGCCCAGTTTGCCGGCTGTGGCGGCGCGGGCCTTGTCGAGCAGGCGGGGGAGGTGGACGAAGCCACCGAGTTTAACCCGCGGGCTGCGCGGTGGATGTTGGGTAAGGTCGGGGGCGGAGTAGTTGATCATCGGGAGTCTTCGGCGGCATCGTCGTCGGCGTTTTGGTCGGCGTCGAAGGAATCCACGAAGCGTTCGCCGAAAAAGCCCTCGTTCTCGAGGATGGCCATGACGCCATCGGTGATGGCCTTGCGGTCTGCCGGGGAGAACCGGGGGTGTTCGAGGGCGACGAATTCGCCGATGCTGCTGCGGGCCTCGGCCCGGTCGGTGATACCGGCGAGAATATCGTCAGCTTGGGAGGCGACATCGTCTATGAAGGGGCGTAGTTTCATGGCGGGTGGGGGAGGGTTTTTTGCTCGGTGGGAAGCACCGCAAAAACGGGTCAAAAACGCAAAACGATTAAAGAGGGGTTCCCATTTATGCGCCGTGGTGGCCGCCGCAGGCCCGTGAACGCCGCGGGTTTTGCCGCTCGGGACTTGCGGGCGTCGGGCTTTGGCGTGTGCTGACGCCCGATGAAGATCCATGTTTTGCCCGCCGGCCCGATCGAGACCAACGCCTATCTGCTCACCGACTCCACGCGTGGGGAGGCGGTGTTGATTGATGCGCCGGACGCGGTTTTGCAGGATGTCGCGCCGATCCTCGCCGCCGAGCGTTGCAAGCTCACCGAACTCTGGCTCACGCACGGCCACTGGGACCACATGCAAGGCGTGGGGCCGGTCGTTCGTGCCAGTGGCGCAAAGGTGAGTGCGCATATCGCCGATAAAATCCTGCTGGAGACGCCCGGCGTGATGGAGGTGTTTTTGCCCAAGACCATCCGGCTCGAAGTGGTGAAAGTAGATCGCTGGGTCGCGCAGGGAGACGTGCTCGAGGCGCTCGGGCGCAAGTGGGAAGTGCGGCACGTGCCGGGGCATTGCCCGGGGAGCGTGCTGTTCTGGAGCGCGGCGGATGCGGTGGCGTTTTGCGGAGACGCGATCTTTAACGGCGGCGTGGGGCGCACCGATTTCCCCAACTGCGGCATGCCCCAGCTCACGCACTCCATCCGCACCCAGATTTACACTCTGCCCGACAACACCACGCTTTATCCAGGGCACGGCCCCGAGACCACGGTCTTGCAGGAGAAGATGCACAACCCCTATGTGAGGCCGTGAACCAGCAGACGCACGACGAAGTTTTTATGGAGCGCGCCCTTGCGCTCGCCTCGCGCGCCTGGGGGCGCACGCATCCCAACCCAATGGTCGGCGCTCTCATCGTCGAGGACGGCGTGGTCGTGGCGGAGGGTTTTCACGCGCAGGACGGCGGCCCCCATGCCGAACGTGTGGCTCTGTCCGCGCTCGGCCGTGCACCCAAGCCCGGCGCGGTGCTCTACGTGACGCTCGAGCCCTGCTCGACCCACGGGCGCACCGGGGCGTGTTGCGATGCCATCGTGGCCGCGGGCTTGAAACACGTGGTCGTCGGAGCGAGCGACCCGAATCCAGCTCATGCGGGACGTGGTTTCGAGCGCTTGCGCGCCCGGGGAATCGAGGTGACGACGGGCGTGGCGGAGGCCGAGTGTCGCGACCTAAACCTGATTTTTAATCACTGGATCGTGAAAAAACGCCCGCTCCTCGCGGGCAAGATCGCGATGACACTCGACGGGAAAATCGCCTGCCGCACCGGCGAATCCAAGTGGATCACCGGCGAGGCGGCCCGGGCGGACGGCCAGCGCTGGCGAAAACTTTTTCCCGCCATCGCGGTCGGCGCGGGCACGGTGCTGGCGGATAACCCCAGCCTCACCCGGCGGGTGGCCGGCGAGGCCGAGGATTGCGGCCGGCGCTTTGTATTTGATACGACACTACGGACCGCCGGAATGGACGCCGCGGAGTGGCCCAAGGTTTACACCGACCGCTGGCGCGAGAACACCATCGTCGTCACCACAATGGCTGGGGATGCCGGAATCCGTGAGCGGTTGGTGGCCGCCGGGGTGAAAGTGTGGTCGCATGAAGCGTCGCGGGGCAAAGTGGCCTGGGATGAGTTTGCGCAGCGTTGCGCCCAAGAGAACATCACCGGGGTTTACCTTGAAGGCGGGGCGCAGCTCTTGAGCAATGTGCTGGCGGCGCGGGCGCTCGATTACCTTTTCTGCTACCAGGCACCCTTGCTCTTCGCGGATTCCGAGGCGGGCGAAGCTTTCACCGGCTCGGCGCCCGGAACCCCCGCCGAGGGCATTCGGATGACCGATTTGAGGCGCGCCCGGTTTGGTGACGATGCGTTGGTGCGCGGGCGTTTGGTGTATCCAAAGTCATGAGCACGAAGAGCACCGCAGGCGATCCCTGCGTCTATCTGGCGTCGGGCAACGCGCACAAAGTTTTGGAGCTGTCCGCCCTCGCCGCCCGCGATGGCCTCCGGCTCAGCATCCTCTCCGCGAAAGCGCTCGGCGGCATGCCGCCGGTGCAGGAGGACACCGGCACCTTTGAAGGCAACGCCCGCAAGAAAGCCCTCGCCCTGCGCGCCCTCGCGCCGCGTGGGAGCTGGGTGTTGGCCGATGATAGCGGCGTGTGCGTCGAGCACCTTGGCGGCGGTCCCGGGGTGGAGAGCGCCTACTTCGCGGGACCGCAGGGCGACGCGGCGGCCAACCTGCGCAAACTCGCCGAGGTCATGCGCGGCGTGCCGGCAGGGCGGCGGGCGGCGTATTTTTA
>JAIYBI010000272.1 GCA_027488595.1 Opitutaceae bacterium
AGGGCGTCATCCCCGCCAGCGAGTTCATCGACATTGGCGACCTCCAAATCGGCGGCACCATCGAGGTCCTGATCGAGAACGGCCAGCCCGTCGAATACGGCCAGAAGCTCTTCAAGGTCAAACAAGGCTAATCCCAGTAAAACCCCTCAAGCCTCCGCCAGCCTTCGTGCTCCTGGATCGAGCCCTCGCTCATCAACCGCACCAAGGAATTGGCGGTGGCTAACTCACATTAAACTACCGTGATCCAAAAGATCCTCATCGCCAATCGCGGCGAAATAGCCCTCCGCATCGTCCGCGCTTGTCGTGAACTCGGCATCAAAACCCTCGCCGTTTACTCCGAGGCCGACGCCCAGTCCCTCCATGTCCAGCTCGCCGACGAGGCCATCTGCATCGGCGGCCCCAAGGGCTCCGACTCCTATCTCCGCGCCGATCGCATCATCGCCGCCGCCGAGATCGGCAACGTGGACGCCATCCACCCGGGCTACGGCTTCCTCTCCGAGAACGCCAAATTCGCCGCCCAGTGCGAGGCCTGTAACATCAAGTTCATCGGCCCCAAGTCCAAGTCCATCGAGATGATGGGCGACAAATCCGTCGCCAAGGATACCGTCCGCAAGGCCAAGGTTATCACCGTCCCCGGCTCCGACGGCCCCCTTTCCAACGAGAACGAAGCGATCAAGATCGCTCGCCGGATCGGCTACCCCGTCATCATCAAGGCCGTCGCCGGCGGCGGCGGTCGCGGCATGCGCATCGCCCACAACGACGTCTCCCTCGCCAAAGAGTTCAACGTTGCCAAAAACGAGGCCGAGAAGGCCTTCGGCAACGGCTCCGTTTACCTCGAAAAATACATCGAGAAACCCCGCCACATCGAGTTCCAGATCCTCGCCGACAGCCACGGCAAGACGCTTCACCTTGGCGAGCGCGATTGCTCCGTGCAACGCCGCCACCAGAAGTTGATTGAGGAGTCTCCCTCACCCTTCCTCACCCCCGCCCTCCGCAAAGAAATGGGCAAGGCCGCCATTCGCGCCGCCGAGGCCGCCCAGTATCAGAACGCCGGCACCATCGAGTTTCTGGTGGATGCCAAGGGCAACTACTACTTCATCGAGATGAACACCCGCATCCAGGTGGAGCATCCCGTCACCGAGGAGTGCACCGGCATAGACCTGATCAAGCAGCAGATCCTCATCGCCAACGGAGAGAAGCTCACCTTCGACCAAGGCGACATCACCTTCACCAAGCACGCCATCGAGTGCCGCATCAACGCCGAGGACCCCGCCCGCAACTTCGCGCCCAGCCCCGGCACCATCGGCCTTTACTACGCCCCCGGCGGCCACGGCGTGCGCGTGGATAGCCATGCTTATTCCGGCTATACGATTCCGCCCTACTACGACTCCATGATCGGCAAGCTGATCTGCTTCGGCTCGACCCGTAAGATCGCCCTCGAACGCAGCTACCGCGCCCTCAGCGAGTATCTCATCCGCGGCATCAAGACGACCATCCCCCTCCACAAAGCGATCATGAGCGACCCGACCTTCATGGAAGGCAAAGCCACCACCGCCTACATGGAAGAGTTCTTCGCCCGCACCCCGTCCGACCTCTTCACCCAGGACAACACCAAGCTCTAAGCTCAACCGCCGCAGCGGGCTCCCGCCTGCCGACGACTAAGCCCGACGCCACCCCGCGTCGGGCTTTTTTGTTTCCCTTTCCCGCCGCTTCACCGCTTTCCGCAAGCCCGGCTCCCACAACGCCAACGCGGCACGCCCGGCGATCCCGCTCCAGCCCCGGAACGCTACGACATTCTTCAACCCCCCTTCTAGCGTGATCCTGGAGCTGCTTGGCGATCACCCCGCCCGCCGCGGCCGTGAGTCAAGTTTTCAGCCGTCAATCGCCGTCAATCGGTCGTAGTGGTGCCCGGGAGCGGACTCGAACCGCTACACCTTTCGGCACAGGCTTCTGAGACCTGCGTGTCTACCAATTCCACCACCCGGGCAAAAACTTCGAGGGGCGAGAGCACTCTTCTTGGCCGAGCCATGCAAGCTTGGATTCTGGGTGAATCTTAGTTTTCCACCGCGTTTCAGCTCCTGCAATTTTCTCTCGCCCCTCGCTTGCACCGGCCAACTAATCGCGCCCCTTCCATCCCTTTTCATCTCAACGTCCAGCGGCAAGCTTCCTGCATAACTTCGGGTCTTCACCGTTCCCCTTCACTTTTCGATTCCATGGCCAAGATCATCCCGTCTCCTCTCTACTCGTTTGACCAAGAACACGATGCCTGCGGCGTCGGCTTCATTGCCAAGCTCAACGGCGAGCGTTCTTACGATGTGCTGAATCGTGCCCTGAGCGCCCTCAAAGCCCTCGCCCATCGCGGCGCCATTGATGCCGATGCCGTCACCGGCGACGGAGCCGGCGTGCTAACCCAGCTCCCAGTCGAGTTTTTCAAGGACTACCTCGCTTCCATCGCCAAGCCCCTCTTCAAGGACTCCGACCTCGGCGTCGGCATGATTTTCCTCCCCGCCGACGACGACTACGCCCAGTCCCATTGCAAAAAAATCGTCGAGACCGTTGTGAAGTCCGAGGGCCTCTCCTTCCTCGGCTGGCGCGAGGTCCCGGTTGATTCCTCCTGCCTCGGCCGCAAGGCGATCGAGAACCAGCCCGCCATCTTCCAGGCCCTCGTCGCCCGCAAGGACGAGAGCACCGACGACGAGTTCGAGCGCCTGCTTTTCCTCGTTCAAAACTCCATCGAGCGTCTCGTGCTCGGCGCGAAGATCTCCGGCTTCTACATCTGCTCTTTCAGCAGCCGCACCATCGTCTACAAAGGTCTGCTCACGCCGTCCCAGATCAAAAAGTTCTACCTCGACCTGAAGTCGCCGCTCTTCACCACCGGCTTCGCCATTTTCCACCAGCGCTACTCGACCAACACCTTCCCGACCTGGCACCTCGCCCATCCTTTCCGGATGCTGGCCCACAACGGCGAGATCAACACCATCCGCGGCAACCGCAACCTTATGCGCGCCCGCGAAAACTCCACCGCCCACGGCGTCTGGGGCGACCGCTTTGACGACCTCAAACCCCTCGTCCAGCAGGGCGGCTCCGACTCCGCCTCCTTCGACAACGCCCTCCAGCTCCTCACCCTCGGCGGCCGCAGCCCCCTGCACGCTTGCATGGTGATGATGCCGCCCGCGTGGGAAAAGGACAAGACCCTCGCCCCCGAGACCCGCGCCTTTTTCCGTTATCACTCCGCCGTCATCGAGCCGTGGGACGGCCCCGCCGCCATCGTGTTCACCGACGGCAAGGTCCTCGGCGCCTCGCTCGACCGCAACGGCCTCCGCCCCGCGCGCTACAAGATTTTTGACGACGGCTACGTCATCCTCGCCTCCGAAGCCGGCCTCGTGCACGACTTCCCGGGCAAGGTCATCGAGTCCGGCCGTCTCGGTCCCGGCCGCATGATCGCGATTGATTTCGCCACCGGCAAATTCCTCCGCGACGCCGAGATCAAGCAGCGCATCACCGCCGATCCGCACTACCGCCAGTGGTGCGACGGCCATCTGGTCAACCTCCACACCCTCGCCGGCCCTGTCCCCGTGCCCGCCTTGGACGCCGCCGAAACCCTCCTCCCCGGCCAGATCGCCTTCGGCTACGAAGCCGACGAGATGGAACTCGTGCTCACGCCGCTCGCCGAGGGTCTCGAACCCACCGGCTCCATGGGAGACGATACGCCGCTTGCCGTGCTCTCCCGCCGCCCGCGTCTGCTCTACACTTACTTCAAGCAGCTCTTCGCTCAGGTCACAAATCCGCCGATAGACTCCGTCCGCGAAAAGGCGGTCATGTCGCTCAACATGCTCCTCGGCGGACGCCTGGGCCTCTTCGAGGAGTTCCCTGCCAGCACCGGCCTGGTCGAGCTCGATTCGCCCATTCTTCTCCATCACGAGTTCGCCGCGCTCTCGACTGTTCCCGCCCTGCAGGGCCGCGTCGTGACCCTCCACGCCCACTTCTCCGCCACCAACGGCGCGAAGGCCCTTGAGCCCGCGCTCAAAGCCCTCGCCGCCTCTGCCGAGAAAGCCGTTCGCGAGGGCGCGAAGATCCTCGTCGTCTCCGACTGCGGCGTCACCGCCCAGCAGGTCGGCATCCCCATGCTCGTCGCCGTCGGCGCCGTCCACCAGCAACTCGTCCGCGCCGGCCTCCGCCTCCAGGCCGACCTCATCGCCCAGACCGGCGAAGCCCGCGAGGTCCACCAGATCGCCACCCTGCTCGGCTTCGGCGCCAACGCCGTTTACCCGACCCTCGCCCTCTGCACCATCGCCCAGCTCGCCGCCGCCGGCAAGACCGCCAAACCCATCGAGCCCGCCAAGGCCCTGCTCAACTTCCGCGACGCCATTGACGCCGGTCTCTACAAGATCATGGCCAAAATGGGCATCAGCACGCTCGCCTCCTACCGCGGCGGCCAGATGTTCGAGGCCCTCGGCATTTCCACCAAGGTCGTCGCCGAGTGCTTCACCGGCACCGCGTCACCCATCGGCGGCATTGACTACGCCCAGATCGCCGAGGAGGCGCTCGTCCGCCACGCCCGCGCCTTCCCCGCCGAGCCCGCCGCTCTCGCCCTGCAGCCCGAAGGCTACTACCGCGTCAACAAACGCGGCGAAGGCGAGTTCCACGGCTGGAACCCCAAGGTCGTCGCCTCGATGAACAAGTTCGTAAAAGCGGGCGACTTCGCCGGCTACCAGGAATGGAAAACCCAGGGCGACGAACACGCCCCCGTCGCGCTCAAGGATCTCCTCAAGATCCGCTTTGGCGCCGCCACGCCCGTCCCGCTCGACGAGGTGGACTCCATCGAGGAAATCCGCCGCCGTTTCACCACCGCCGGCATGTCCCTCGGCGCGCTTTCGCCCGAGATGCACGAGGCCCTCGCCATCGCGATGAACCGCATCGGCGGCAAATCCAACTCCGGTGAAGGCGGCGAAGATCCGGATCGTTTCAACGTTCGCCCCAACGGCGACAACGCCAACTCCGCCATCAAGCAGATCGCCTCCGGCCGCTTCGGCGTCACCGCCGCCTACCTTTCGTCCGCCAAGGAAATCGAGATCAAGATGGCCCAAGGCGCCAAGCCCGGCGAGGGCGGCCAGTTGCCCGGCGCCAAGGTCACCCCGCTCATCGCCAAGCTCCGCTACTCGGTGCCCGGCGTCATGCTCATCTCGCCCCCGCCGCACCACGACATCTACTCCATCGAGGACCTCGCCCAGCTCATCTTCGACCTCAAGGAAGTGAACCCGCGCGCCAAGGTGTGCGTTAAACTCGTCTCCTCCTCCGGCGTCGGCACCGTCGCCGCCGGCGTGGCCAAGGCCTACGCCGACGTCATCCTCGTCTCCGGTCACGATGGCGGCACCGGCGCGTCCCCGCTCGCCTCGATCAAGAACGCCGGCTCCGCCTGGGAGATCGGCGTCGCCGAGGCCCACCAGGTTCTCATGATGAACCAGCTCCGCGGTCGCGTGACCCTCCGCACCGACGGCGGCATGAAGACCGGGCGCGACATCATCATCGCCGCCCTGCTCGGCGCCGAGGAGTTCAACTTCGGCACCGCAGCCCTCATCGCCGGCGGCTGCGCCATGTTCCGTGTTTGCCATTTGAATACATGCCCGGTCGGCGTCGCCACCCAGCGCGAGGACTTGCGGGCCAAGTTCCGCGGCAAGCCCGAGAACATCATCAACTTCTTCAACGCCGTCGCCGAGGACGTCCGCCACTACCTCTCCAAGTTAGGTGCGCGCACCCTCAACGACATCATCGGCCGCGTGGATTTGCTCGAGCAGATCGACGACCCCGCCAACCCGAAGAGCAAGCTCCTCAACCTCGGCGGCCTGCTCCACAACCCCGATCCGACCGGCGAGCTCGACCGCCACAACACCCGCGGCCGCAACGAGCGCTTCGGCAACGACGGCTCGCTCGACGAAGCCATCGTGCAGGACGCCCGCGACGTGTTGCTCAAAATGTCCAAGAGCCTCGTCCGCCGTTACAAGATCACCAACGTCAACCGCGATGTCGGCACCCAGCTCTCCGGCCAGATCGCGCTCTACAACGGCGACGAAGGCCTGCCCTCCGGCACCATCGACCTCACGTTCACGGGATCGGCCGGCCAGAGCTTCGGCACCTTCCTCGTCAACGGCGTGCGCCTCACCCTCCACGGCGAGGCCAACGACTACGTCGGCAAAGGCATCAACGGCGGCGAGATCATCATCCGCCCCAAGGCCTCCGAGACCTTCGCCTGGAAGGATCAGTCCATCATCGGCAACACCTGCCTCTACGGTGCCACCGGCGGCACGCTCTTCGCGGCGGGCCGCGCCGGCGAGCGCTTCGCCGTCCGCAACTCCGGCGCCACCGCCGTGGTCGAGGGCGTGGGCGACCACGGCTGCGAATACATGACCGGCGGCCTGGTCGTGATTCTCGGCGAGACCGGCGTGAACTTCGGCGCCGGCATGTCCGGCGGCCTGGCCTTCGTTTACGATCCGGCCGACGCCTTCGCCAAGAAGATCAACCCCGCGATGATCGGCCTCGATCGCGTCACAGACGCGGCCGAGTCAAAGAGCCTGCGCGACCTCATCTCGCTGCACTTCCGTTTCACCGTGAGCAAGACCGCGCAAAAGCTGGTCGAGAACTGGGACACCGAGGTCGGCAAATTCTGGAAAGTGGTTCCCTTCCCCCCGACCCCGGAAACGCCCAAAGCGACCTACGCCTTCGACCCAGCCCGTATCCACGTCGGCGCGACGTAAGCCGCTTCCCTCCTCCGCTCCGTAGGGCCCAGACCTCGCGTCGGGCCGCGCCGTCGTCTCCGGAATGCCAACAAGGAACAGGTTCGATTTGTTGCCCGGGTTGAATCTCGCCGCGCCACCTTGGCGGACTAGGATTTCGACTATCGCTCTAACGTAAACCCATCCGCCAGTTCGGCGCACAGCGTCTGAATGAGCGGCCCCTCATCCCGCTCCGAACCGCCTATCGTCTTGTTCACGTCCAGCACGACCGGCTGGCCGGCGTGAATCACGTAGTCGATCTTCCCGTAGTCCAGTCCGATGGACGCGCGATAATCCAGGAGCGCCCGGGGCAGCTCCCGCTCGCGCTCCGGATCGCGCACCGTGTTGCCCGCCCGCACCACCGGCTCGCGGCTCAGGCCCTTCAAGCCCACCGCCGCCGCGCCAAGAAAAAACGCCCAGCGCAACACATAGAGTTCCCCCTCTCGCTCGGGCAAAAACCGCTCCACTGTCAGGTGCCGATTGCGCCACACGGCCGGTGGCACTTCCGCCGGCGAGCCGTAGATGGCGTAGGCCTCGGCCTTGCTCCCGCCCCAGGGCGCGCGCCACAGCGCCCACGTCTCCCTCCACGGTAGGCCACCCAGCCCCCTGCGCCGCAACTCGCGCTCGGGCCGGCCGGCGTAGTTGAGGTCCGTCTTTACCATCACCGGGCCGCTCTGCTCACCCGGTGCACGCACCACGATATCCCCGCGCCCGGCCAGCGCCCGCTTGCGAATGTCGAGCATCCGCGAATTCAGCGCGCACGGGCATCTCTCCGCCGCGTGACGAAACCGCTCCGGCACCACGCTGAGGTCCACATGCACAAGGCACGCTTCCGCTTCGGGCATGCCGTTCGTGCCGGCGTGGTGCACCACCTCGACACCGCGCTTGCGCAAATGCGGCGTGATGGAGTGGATCAGGTAGCGTCGCTTGCTCCACGCGTCCGTCCGGTCATGGTGCAAAACCACCAACTTCATGGCGCCTTGGTTCGCTCCACCCACGCCCGGCCCCACTCCGCGCGTTCCGTTTCGCTCCAGAGATCAGGGAAAAACTGCCGTCTCGCCAGATGCGGCGGGAGATAACTTTTCCAATCGGTGCCTCCGGTCCCCACCGTGGTAGTGCCGAGCTGGCGTAGAGCGGCACGAAAATGCACCCCGGGCCAGTGCAGGTTCGCCCACTCGTCGAACTCACGCATCGCCTCGCGCAGTCCCTGATTGGGCGCTCCGTTCGCCGTCGCGCCGAGGTAGCGTTGCCAGAGGTTGGTTTTTTTGCGGGCCCCGGCCAACGCGATCAATTCCTCACCATAGCGGGCGTTGAACTGCTGTAACATCACCGGCGGCGGACGCCCGCCACCGGCAAACTGCCAATGCAAGTCGCCGAACATCGCCCGGGCATCAAAGGGGGCGGGCGATTTCCAGGCTTCGCGCCGGTCGGGGGCCAACAGATGCAAGAGATCGGTCGAGTTGATTTCCAGCCGTCGAAACTGCGCGCTTTGAAATCCGCTTGCCGGGGTGAGCGCGGCTCGAAAGCGACGAAACTGCGCCGGGTCGATTTGTCCGGAGATTTGATCCAGGGAAGCCACCATCGCGCGGAGGTAATCGACCAGACGGCGGACACCCGAAAGCAAGCGGACCGCATCAGGCGGCACTTCGCTGCACAAGGTGTCAAATTCGTTGAGGCAGAGCTTGAGCTGCAACTCCGCGATCTGGTGCAACAGGATAAAAATGCGCTCATCCGGCAAGGCGGTGCGCGGCACCTGAAGCGTGAGCAAGGTGTCCAGCCGCAGGTAATCCCAGTAGGTGAGAAACTCGGTATGCCGCATGCCCTCCAGATGCGCGGCGAGGTCTTCGCCGGCGGCGGTGTATTTCTCGCGTAGAAGCCCGACCGCGGAATCGGCAGGGGAGGGAGAAGGGGCTGGGACGCTCATAGTGGCGGGCGGCAGGGTTGCATTTACGTGACGCTCCGAAAACCGAGGCAAGCCGCAACCTCTCGCACACTGAAATAGGCACCCTCAGGGGCACTGTCAGGGGGCGGGTTGATTTCCCGACTTTCCCGCGAGCGGAGTGAAATCCCGCCCGCCGTTACTCAGGGCGGTGATGCGGGTGAACTCGGCTCCGAAAAACACGATCTGCGCCGCGTAGTAGCACCAGAGGAGCAACACGAGCAGCGACCCCGCCGCGCCATAGGCGGAGGTGAGGCTTGCGCGGCCCAGGTAGTAGCCCAGCCCGGTCTTGCCCGCAGTGAACAGCAGCGCGGTCGCGCCCGCGCCGATCCAGACGTGTTTCGTCTTCACGGGCGTGTCGGGCAGCAGACGGAAGATAAGCGCAAACAGAGCCGTTATGACGCCGAACGAGAAGGCGTTGTTCAACACCTCCAATCCAAACACCGGCATCTGGATGCGATCCGCCGTCTGGGTGCCGAGCCAGCTCAACACGGCGCTGGCGACGAGCGAGACGAGCAGCAGAAAGCCCGTGACAATCACCATCGCCAGCGAGAAGAGGCGGCCTTTTAGAAAACACCACCAGTCTTGCGGCGGCCTTGGCGGCACGCGCCAGATGGTGTTCAACGCATCCTGCAACTGGTTAAAAACCCCGAGTATGCCGAAGATCATCGTGCCCGCGCCGAGCACGGTGGCGAGCCAGCCGCCGCCGCCGCTGACGGGACTTTGCACGGCGGCAAACGCCGCGCCCGCTTGCGTGCCCGCGAGCCGCTCGATCTCGCCGAGCACGTGCTGGCGGGCCTCGGTTTTTCCGAAAACCGTCCCCGCCATCGCGATCGTCAGCACCAGCAGCGGGGCGACCGCCACCGTGGTGTAAAAGGCCAGCGACGCGCCGAGCGGGGCGATGTTGTCGGCCGCGAAGGCGCGGACCGTCCGGACTAAAATCCGCCCCGAGCGCGCGAGTATGCCGACCTGCTCCACCGCCGCCGCCAGCACGATTTCCGCCTTGGGCAGGGGATGCGTTTTTTTCGGACGGGCACGAGGGACGGACATGGTGGACGAGCGTCACGATCCTCGAGCGCGCCACTCGCGACGGAGCCGACAGGATCGGGAAACATGCAGGTAAAACGCTACACCGCCGCGGCCCTTCGCACTATGCGGCCTTACCCTACCGGTCGAATGCATGGCCCGGCGTTCCCCGCGCTTTACCCGGCTGATCCGGCGTCGTAGGCTGCATTCATGCCCCGTGTTCCGATCCTCCCCGCCCTGCTCGTCGGCTCCCTGCTCGCCAACGCCGCCTTCATCGCCGTCTCGTTGCGCAACCACTCTGCCGGGAGCCAGGGCTCATTCTTCAACGTCTTCTCACCCGCCGCCAACCGCGCCGGCACACCCCGCTCGACCAGCACTTTTGACTCTCCCGCCATCCCCGCCGCGCCGGTCGCTCCAGAACTCGCCGCCGCGCTTGGCCGCACGCTCAACACCCGCGATCCCGCCAAGCTTCGCGACCTGCTCCGCGCCGCCGGAGTTGAACCGGATCTCGTTAAACAACTCGTCACCGCCGCCGTCTGGCGCAGCTATGAGGCCCGATTCAAGGCCCTCCAACCCGCCACTCCCGAAGACGATGCCGAGTGGTGGAAAGATCCGCTCCATGCCCCTCGCACACCCGCCGAGCAACGCGCCCAGAACGAGCGCCGCCAGGCCCTCCAGCGCGAGCGCCAGACCGAGCTCTCCGCCCTGCTCGGCGAGCCCGATTCCACCAGCGAGTTCGCCAACAACCCCGCCTTGCGCAAGCGCTACGGCGCGCTCCCGATCGAGAAGGCCGCCTCCCTCCGGCGCATCGAAAAAGACTACCAGGACCTCCTCGGCGAACTCCGCCAAGGTAACAACGGTTTCGAACTCCCCGCCGACCGCGAGGCCATCCGCCTGCTCGGCGTGGAACGCGAGCGCGATATCGCAGCCCTCCTCACCCCCGAGGAGCGCGCCGCCC
>JAIYBI010000434.1 GCA_027488595.1 Opitutaceae bacterium
CCTTTGCCGGAAATTCGCAGGAGCGCGGGATTCGCATCCGGTCCCTTTTTTTGGCGCATCGTTGCCACCAGCACGGTGCCGGCGGCGTGCGGCCCCTCGCCGCGCAGAGTCACGCCGGCGGGGATGGAAATCGTCTCGCCGCAGCGATAGCGCCCGGCCGCCAGCAAGACCGCGCCACGGACGCCGGTGGGGGCGTCTTCCGGCGCGGCGGCGACGCGATCCAGCGCGGCCTGGATGCGCGCGCTGTCGTCGGCGGAGTCTGCTTGCGGCGCGAGGCGCTCCCGCACCGGGGCGAAAGGGAGGGCGACTCCGCCGTTGCGATACCCGGCCCGGGAGAAATCCGGGACCACGTTGCCCGCTTCATCCGGCGCGTAGGCCAGCGTGCCATCGGCCCCGAGGGCGACCGGGGCCGCGTGAAGCACGGAGAGGGGAAAAACGGATACCAACAGGACGAGCGTGGGGATGCGCATGGGTCGGGGAGGGGCGAGGGAACGCGTCAGGGGCCGGCGACGCGGTAGTGCGAGAAGGACTACGCGCGGCAAGGTTAGCGATACCAAAACCGCCACCGCCGACACGGCACGGATCGCAAAGGGCAGAGGATGGGCAATGTGAGATAGGCCCGCCCGGTCGGTGGTAATCAGTGTAGTGGAATGGCGGAGCCAGTTCGTGTCAGGCGTGTGACCCGGACGAAAGCGCCCTGCGCTCCCACTACGACCGAGGGGCCTGAGCGCGCCCGCTGCCCGCTGAAACCGTCGAGGAATTTCTTTCGGGCAAGGCGTGACGATTTCCTTGTGTTTGTTTTTTGACGGATGGTCTTTGGAAAAGGCAGAGCAGGAACTTTCCCCCGTCGAAGGTTATTAAACCGATGAATTGAAAATAAGCTTATAATTATGATTTTAACCAATTTTTTTAGATGAAATAAACTAATCAATGGGTATTAGCCTCTACTTATTCTTTTACCTAAATGACACACGGGCGACTTGCCTTGGTTGGCCCGCAGGTTGCTATGTCACCGCATGAAATCACGCTCAAGAGTTGGGAAATCCCACCAAGAAATCCGTCCGAGAACCGGCTTCACGTTGATCGAGCTTCTCACGGTGATCGCCATCATCGGCATTTTGGCGGCGATCCTGATTCCTACGATTGGGAAGGTCCGCGAGACCGCCCGCTTCACGAAGGGCACGAGCAATCTTCGCGAAATCGCCCGAGGCAACATCCTGTTTGCCCAGGATAACAAAGGGTGGATTCCGCACGACGGGTTTACTGCGAATCCGACTGCCGCACAAGACACCCCTGCACTCAGAGGCGGCTTGGTCGGACCGTGGTGGAATGCGATTCCACCGTATATCGGAACTGCCACCATCAAGCAGATGGCTTCTCGCCCCCCGTTTGTCGGTCCGGGTCTCGACAGCGAAACGATCTTTGTTTGTCCGAACGCCAGAACGAGCACAACGAATCCAGGTGGCATCGCATGGCTCTGTTACGCTCCCTCCTATAAGTTGAGTGACACCGTAAGCACAGCACCCGAGGGTAGATTTCTAGGCAACATTAACAAAGTGAATGAGCCATCGAGAACCGTGTTGTTCGCGGAAACAACAAACCATGCTCCAGGGCAGAGCGGCATATTTAGCACTTGTAATCCAGCTTACCTAGGTGCGGTAGCAACTTCCACGACGAGCGGTTCACGTTGGAAAGGTAAATCTCTGGTTTCATTCTTCGATGGCAGTGTTCGAAGCTATAAGTCCTCTGAACTACTCGCACAGTCGACCGATTTGACGGGGTCTAAAGGCGGGCCAATTTGGAACGTTCAGTAAATCACATAACCAATAATTGGGTAATCATCATTGAAACATTTATGCATATGAAATCTATCTCATCACTAAAACGCCTTGCCGGCGCTTTCTTATTCGCTGCCCTCACAGGTCCTTTTGCCTTCGGGCAGATTAGCTTTAACGGCACTACATACACTGAGAACTTCAATGGACTCGGGTTTGTGACTAGCAACGCAGTTTTCTCTGGAACCGTCGGTGCTCAGGCGACTATCCCGAATCTGGCAACATGGTCTGGGGCTAAATGGGCAGGGTCGAGCGCAGGAAATGCAACAATCAATTTTATTGCTGACACGGGAGCCGGTAACGGCGGCGCGGTGTATAGTTACGGTTCTTCCAATTCTACAGAACGAGCGCTTGGGGTAATAGCATCGGGAACTAATATGTTTGCGATCGGCACTGCCTTCACGAATACGTCGAATCAGACAATCACTTCTTTGACGATACGCTACACTGGTGAATACTGGCGATCATCCACCGCGCAGCAGAATACGCTTACTTTCGCCTACGGTGTTTCGACTGGGCCTTCCGCGACATCGGCCACGTTATCGAATTACCTTACCAACAACACTCTTACCGCTGTGTCTGGTTTGGATTTAGTCGGGCCAGGCCCAGTTTCTAGCAACGGACCGTTAAATGGGAACGTAGTTCCTAATCGGAAAAAAGTTTCCTTCTTACTTGAGAATATTGTTTGGGAGGCGAACTCGACGCTTTTTATCCGTTGGACCGATATTGATAACGGCGGCAACGACGCAGGTTTGGCGGTAGACGATTTCTCACTGATTCAAGGAGTCTTCTCCGATCCTGATGACGTGCCCATTGGGACTACCGATGCGTTATTCACCCCTGCCCTTTTTGGTGGCGACGCCTTCGGTCCCACTAAGAATGCGGTCTTCGACAAAACTGGCTCTGTTGTCAATCTGACTGGCGTTGTTGCAGCCAAAGGGCTTAAGTTTAATACAAATGGCTATACCTTAGCGTCACCGACAACGTCGGACTCTCTCTCCCTGTCCACGGGTGAGGTTTTCGTATCAACTGGGATTTCTGCGACAATTAGTGGGAATCTTACTGGTTCCACAGGTCTTGAGAAGACTGGGCTTGGGACATTAGTGCTCTCCGGACCCAAGAGCTTCGGTGGCAACGTGACTATATCTGAGGGGCGTTTAGAGATATCAGATGATTCGGCTCTCGGTAGCCTCAGTAACAGTATTACATTCGGCGGCACTTTGGCGACTTCAGGGAACTTCTCATTTAGCTCCGGGCGGACTCTCAGTGGTTTCGGCACCTTGGAGAGCGCTAGCGGCGGCAGCCTCACCTTTGCCGGTCCACTGACCAACGCTTCGCTTACCATTACCGGTCCTTCAACGGTTGCTGTTAATGCGGCGACAAATTCGATTGGGACTTTGATTTTCAGTCAACCCGTAGCCCTTAGCATTGCAACTGGTAATCTTACCGTGAGTTCAGGCCTAACATTCAGTCAATCGTCTGGCAACAGCACGATATCAGGAGGACTTAACTTTGGCGCAGGCGGTAACACTCTCTCGCTAGCGAATGGTAACCTTACGCCACTCGGAACAATGACTGGTAACATGAGCGGAACCAATCGCATTAGTAAGACCGGTTTAGGCACGCTGCAAATGACCTCAACGACCCTGACTGGACCAACTGGTTTCCGTATCGGTTTACAGGGTGGATTCCCTGATGACGGCGGTAAAGTTGTGGTAGATCAGGTTAGCGACCTAGGGACTCTTCAGACTCTTTTCAATTCAGGCACCCTCGAGGCAACGAATGCACTTTCCTTTCCCGTTGGCCTCTCGATTGGCGGTCGTTTGGGCTCCACCGTTTCAATAGCGACTCTGGCTGGGGGAAACATGACTTTCAGCGGAAACTCATCCTTCTTCAACGCCTCTGGCGCTGCCGGAAGCATTGGCCTAAATGTCACGAATAACACAGTATTCAGCGGGAATTTTACCGCGACCACCCCTGCGACTGTTGGAACGCCGATTCCTACGGCAGTTCTTGTCAATTTAACTGGCAATGGGTCACTCACGTTCTCAGGTAATGCCAGCACGGTTTTAGACAACCTATACCTAACGGGCGGTATCAATTTAGTGATCGCCAGCACGGGCACGCTTGGTGGAGAGCAGCTAAATGTTGATTCCGGGGCAACGGTTAGCGGCTCCGGCGTTTTTAGCGGGTATCGCGTTTTCCCGAGTGGTTCTGGCAATACGACGATTGCTGAGACCTATCGTCCCAGCACAGCAACCTTCTACAGTGGAGGCACTTTGGCTCCTTCAGGCGCCTTGAAGTTCCGTAGCAATCTGACCTTGGAATCTGGTTCAAGCACGATCCTCGACATTAATGGCCCCGTCATCGGCAGCGGTTATGATTCCGTCGACGTGAGCCTTCCTGGTGGAAACTCCACGATCACTGCTTACACGCTCACGACTGGCGGCACACTTACCCTCAACGTTGCCGCTCCGGCCACGTCTGGCAACTACACGCTCTTCACGACTGGCGCTGGCGTAAGCCGCTCTGGCAGCTTTAGCTCGGTCACCCTCACCGGCGGCTATTCCGGCACCCTTGCTGGAAATGCCACCACCACGAGCGGCAACCGGACCTTCACCTTCGAGCAGAGCACCGGCGTGTTGACGGTTGCGGATAATGCTCCGCCTATCAGCTCCAACGCCAACTTGAGCGCGTTCTCGCTCACGGGTGTGACGCTCTCGCCCAGCTTTGATCCGGCGGTGACCAGCTACACGGCCACGGTCGCGAATGCGGTGAACAATGTCACTGTTCTCGCCACCGTTCAGCAGGTGAACGCTGTGGCGAGATTCTCGAGCATTATCGTGCCTCCTGGCGGCCTTGGAATCCCAGTCGTTGTGGGATCAAACTCAATCCCGGTGGTCGTGACTGCTCAGGATGGCACCACCACCAAGACCTACACCGTGACGGTCACGCGTTCCCCGAGTGCCCTTGAAGCCTGGCGCACACTCAACTTCCCAGGCTCCACCGCGACTAGCGGTGACGGCCGGAATGATTTTGATTTCGACGGCGACGGAGTCGTCAACCTGCTCGAATACGCCACTGGCACCGACGCCAAGATTGCGAATGCCTCGCCTGTCACCGTGGCGCAGCCAGGGAACTTCCTTACCCTCACCTATCCGGTGATCGCGGATGCCAGCCTTACCTACACCGTGCAAGGCACCAGTGACCTCACCACCGCCTTCACGGCCGGAGCTGGAGCCACCACCGGCACCACGGTGAAGACCTACACCGATACGGTGGACCTCTCGGCCCCCGGTGCACGCCGCTTCCTGCGCCTGCAAGTCACCGCTACGGTGGCACCCTAAGCTTTCGCTAGCTAAGGAAGGCGCTTAGGCGCGTCAAAAGGCCGGTGTCCCTCTCGGGGGCACCGGCCTTTTTGTGTTTCGACACCGAATGGTGGCTACTGAACTGAGTAATACCAATAGCCCCAAAGAAACAGACTTTAACCACGGATATCACGGATGGGCACGGATTGGTCGGTTTTATCCGTGAAAATCAGTGTAATCTGTGGTCGAAGATTTCGGTTTCTAAGGTCTGATTATTTCCGGCCGTTGGTATAAACCGTTTACCCCCAGGCTTTCAGACTTTAACGCGAAGACGCCAAGATCGAACCGAAGATCGCAAAGATATTTGATTCATTTACTTCGCGATCTTCTCGGTTCTTCGCGTCTTCGCGCTAAAAATCTGAACGGTTCGGCTATTTGGTATAGAAATCTACTATCGAATTCACAGGCAATCGGAGGCAGGCGGCGGCGGGATTCCTCTGGAGGGGCTTCGCTTGCGAATACCGGGTTCGGGGGTGGGGCGCTGGCGTGTCGGCGCGGTCTTCGCGAGCGAAGCCCCTACAGGTCAAGCCTTGCTGGGTCAGGTTGGGCTAAACGCCAAACCGATTTGGTATCACATCGCGTCGTCCGACTAACGTGAAATGCACGAAATGGCTCCGCCATTCCGCTACCCCTAACTACTACGCAAAGAGTTTCATACCAACAGCCCGTGATAAACGGACCTTAGGAACCGGAGTTTTAACCACCGATTGCACAGATGAATACCGGATAAAACCCTCGGCGCCTCGACTCCGCTGCCTTCTATCCGGCTCGTATCTGTGCAATCTGTGGTTAAGGTCTGAATGTTTAGGGACGTTGGTATCAGACCTTCACTTGGAATAACTCGGCGTGCATCACGCCCTCGGCGACTTTGTTGACCGTGCCGGTCATGCGGATGGCGTAGTCGGGCGAGATGATGATGCCGATCTGGCCGCCGGGCATGTGCACGGTCACATCGCCGTCCACCAAGCCAAGCCGGTGCGCGACGGCGGCGGCGGCGCTGGAACTGCTGCCGGACGCGAGGGTGTAGCCGGCGCCGCGTTCCCAGATTTCGATGCGGATGTTGGCGCGGTCGAGGACTTGGAGGAATTGGACGTTGGTCTTGCGCGGGAAGTTTGGGTGCGTCTCCAGGTGCGGGCCGTAGGTGTGGGCGAGCGAGGCCGAGATTTCCTGCAGGGGCAGCACGCAATGCGGATTGCCGATGGTGGCGGAGCAGTAGGTGAACGTGCGGTCAAGCACGGTGATCTGCTCGTTGAGGACCTCACGCTCGGGGCCGGTGTGGGGGATCTTCGTGCTGGTGAAACTGACTTTGCCCATCTCGACGGTGATGAGCGCGCCACCCTGCTTGATCTCGGACTCCACCACGCCGCCCGGCACTTCGATGGTGAAGACGGGGGTGGTGGCGATTTTCTGGTCCCAGAGGTAACGCGAGAAGATGCGCAGGCCGTTGCCAGACTTCTCGGCCTCGGAGCCATCGGGATTGAAGATGCGCAGGCCGAAGCGGGCCTTGGTGGAGGGAAGCGGGCCCCAGAGAATGCCGTCTGAGCCGACGCCAAAGTTACGGTGGCAGATGACGCGGATCTGCTCGACGGAAGGCTCGGACCAGCCGGGGAAATCGGCCGGGTTCATGACGATGTAGTCGTTGCCGAGAGCGTGGTATTTGAAAAAGCGCATGATAAGTCCGGGGAAGGTCGGGTTACGGGCGTAAAAAGCCTCCGACTAAGAGGGCGCGGAGCGCGTGATCAAGCTTCGACCACGATGGTGCCGGCCATCAAATCGTGGATACAGCGGCGATCTTCGCGGAAGATCAGGAGAACGTTAATCAAACTGAAAAAACCGCCGACCATCGGGATACCGCCGATGAGAGCGGGGAGTAGGCTGCGCATCAGGATGACGCTGACGAAACCGGCAGCGGAGCCGTCGAGCTTTACGATGCGGACCCCGAGGAGCATTTTACCAACGGTTTGACCGCGCTTCACGAGCAGCACGATCTGCACGATGACAAAGGCGAGCACGGGAATGATAAGGAGCGGCAAAACCGGGGCGAGCTGCGCGATGAGTTCCTCGGGAGTGGGCGTCCTGCCTGCTTCGAGATCCTTCATGAAGGGTTGAAAAAGCTGCCAGAGACCGGGCATCACGAGGATGAGCACGAACATTTGATCGAGGAGGTAGGCGCCGAGACGGCTGCCCCGGCCGGCGAGTGCGGGCACGAACTCCTGTGCTTCGGTGGCAGCGCCGGGGTTAAACGCAGGGAACGACGCACCCGTGGCGGGTGGCGTGAACGGCTGGGGCGACGAAGGGGCGAAAAGGGTGCGTAGGGGCTTCCACTCGGCCATGCCCTCGTGCCAGCCGAGATCGTCGTAGTTGACCTCGCCGGATGCGAGTTTGGCGCGCACCTGCTCGTCGCTGAAAGGACCGAGTTGTTTACCGTCTTTGCCGATGAAGTAACGCATGGGGTGGGTTTGGCGTTTTGGCGGGAGCGGGGCGAGACTCAAAAGGTTACAAAATGCCGCCCGGCTTCGAGGCGCGGCTCTGCGTCCAAGCCGAAAAACAACGGGATACGCGCTATTAAGGGATGTCGCGCATTTGGCGGCGGGCGATCCAAGGGTCAACCTGAGTGATCAGGAAGCGCGCCAAGGCACCGCGCAGGCGGGCAAACCACGTGCGGGTTTTCTTCCAATCCTCGTAGGTGATGGCCTTTGATTGGAGCAGGTCGGCGGTGAAGGTGGCACCGGCCTCGGCGGCAAGGTGCGGGTCGCGGATATGGACGGTGAGCTCGTAGTTGATGGCGAGCGAGCGGGCGTCGAGGTTGGCCGAGCCGATGAAGACGGAGTCGTCGAGGATCGCGAGTTTGGCGTGGAGGATCTGAGGCTGGTATTCCCAGATGCGCACCCCGGCCTTGAGCAACGGACCGTAGAGCGAGCGGGCGGCGTATTGGGCGAGGGGCACATCGGTCTTGCCGGCGAGCAGTAACTCGACCGTGCCGCCGCGAAGCGCGACGGCGCGCAGGGCCCGCCGCAGGCGGAAGCCGGGCACGAAGTATGCGGAGATGATGCGCACGTGCCGGGCATTGCGGAGCGTGGCCAGCAGGCGGCGGCTGAACTGGTTTTGCACCAGGCGCGGACCGCTGAACAGAACCGGTCCGGGCAATTGGTAAAACAAGGGGCGGCGGAGCGGCCGCTGATGGAGATGTCGCCGCAACCAATGGCGGATCAGGTGATCGGCAAAGAGGCTGTCGAAGGAGTCGGAGAGCTGGCGCAGCGCGGTCGGGTCTTGCAGCTCCAGGCCGAAATCGCGCCAGCCCTGCGCGATGCCGTCGCCGTCGTAGTCTGCGGCGATGTTAAAACCGCCGGTGATGGCGAC
>JAIYBI010000275.1 GCA_027488595.1 Opitutaceae bacterium
AGACCAAGACGCCAACTCCGGCCCGGCATCATACGTCCCGTGGACTCATCCACGATCACAATTTCCCCGTTCACGATAACATACTGGCGGTCACGCAGGAAAAAGTGGCGCGCCTGCAATGCAACATTCACCAAACCCTCCATCCAAACAGGCCGCTGAAAGGGACCCTCCGGCTGGGCGGTGCACCACGCGATGACCTGCTGCCGCCCAACTTCGTTAAGTCGCGCATCCTTATACCGATGATCTATCACGTAATGTTCGTCCGGCCTCAGATCTGCCGCAAGCCGATCGGCAGCAACGGTAACGGCAACCAGTTCTGCGTTGGGCTGGGGACGGCTGATAATCAAAGGTGTGACTGCTTCGTCAATGAGTTGATTATCAGCCTCGTCCACGATTGCCGTGTGCAGCCCGCGCAGAACCACTTGCTGGTGATCGGGCTGGCCGGCCGGGCGGATCAAGCGGTTAACCATCCGCCGCTCTGGTTGGGACATCGGCCCAAGCACGAGCCGATCACGTAGAAAATCAGCAACTAGTTCTTTTCCGGTGGTATAGACAACTTCAGCGCGATACGCGATCCGCCGCGCATCCGGCTCGAGCTCTGCGGTCACTGCGGCGACTTCCAAGCCGCAAGCTCCGTAAAATCCCCGCAGGCCCATGGCATCACGTCCCGCGAGATAATCGTTGGCCGTGATCACATGCAGGGGGCGCCCGGCCCAACCGGAGATCGCCGCCGCCAGCGCGATGGTGAGGGTCTTGCCCTCACCGGTGGCCATTTCCACCAAGCGCCCGCGCGACAAACCCAAGGCACCCATCAACTGCACCGGATAGGGCCGGAGCTTGAGCGTGCGATGGGCGAGCTCCGCGACGAGCGGCAAAGCCGCCGCAAAAACCTCCGGCCAACGTTTGCTCAGGCCCATGCGTCGCACCTCCTCACGGTGTCGGGCGAGCAAGGCCGTTATCTCATAGTCGGGCAGCGAACGCAGTTTTTCGGCTTCGGCATAGGTCGCCGCCGCCTGGGTTTTGAGATCCAGCGCGATGCGTTTGCGGCGGTGCCAGCGACCATGTGCCTGCTGCACCACGGCATCCAAGCCAGCGGGGAGTTTTTCCAAGGTCGGCACCTCGGTGCGCCGGACTTCGCTCAGCGGGGCAGGCATGGTTAAATCCGGTAACGTTCCTGCAGGAGCTGCCGGAAGGACCGCACCCATTGCACGAGCAGCGGCGACCAAGGCATGTCAAATCGCATCAGGCCGGTCCGCCCCTGCCAGAGCACAGGGCCCGGACCTTCCTGCGCGAAATCGGCCGGGATACGCCCGACCACGAGGAAAAACGGTTGGTCGGCGCGGATACCGTGTGAGTCGTCGGAGCGCACCCGGATAGGACCGTGGGCGTTCCAGCCGAGCGCTGGTGAAGGCAAAATCTCCTGACGGCCGGGGACCACATTCCATCCGGTGACGGGTAATACACGCTCCGAAGACCCTTTGAATCGCACTTCGGCGCGCTCACGGGCTGCATTGGCGGCGAAGAGCGCACGCGCATCGTTTTGGTTGACGACGGCAAAAAACTCCCACTCGGGACCGGGCCCTATGACCTCGCCGAGGCGCGCGCCACGCGGCAACCAAAGGCCGGCCCAATCATCGGAGCGCGGGGCCATCCACTGGCCGGTCGCGGGAGCGGCCAACTGGAGGGACTTACGGTCGTCCTCGAGACGAGTTAGCCGAAGTTGGGTGGCTTCACGGCGGCGCTTCATCGGCTCGATACCTGCGGCCAGATCCGACAACATCTGGCGTTCGCGCGCTTCGACCTGTTGTAAATCCGCCTGCGCCGCGCGCACCTCGAGTTCGAGTTCGGGGCTTTCCAGTCGCAGCAAATTCTGTCCGGCAGTGACCTGCTTGCCGCTCATGGCCTGAGATTCGGCCGCCCAACCCGCAACCGCGGTGTAAACATCACGCGAGCCCGCCGCCCGCACCACTCCCGGAGCACGGAAATGCTGGGGAAACGGCACCACACCGAGCAGCAGGATAAGGAGCGCCACCGCCCCGGCGGAGAAGGCCCACGCCCGCCGCCGCACGCGCTCGATCCGTTGCTCTCGCAAGAGATACTTCAGGGCCTTGACCACCGGGATAATGAACGCACCGATCGCCGTGATGATGCCCGCGAGCAAGCCGAGTCCAAAGTAGCGGTCCGCCACCAGCAGGATGATCGTCACCGTGACGATGATACGATAGACCCAACTCGCCGCGCCGAAGGTCAAAAATCCGGCGACCCCGGCTTTGGTGCGACCCGGGCTTTCCAGGCCACGCGCCCGAAATACTTTGTGCTCAATCAAATGGAGCCACTGCCGGAGCGAACGACCCTGAAGATTCGGCACATCCAGCAGATCCGATAAAATGTAGTATCCGTCAAAGCGCAGGAGCGGGTTTAGGTTAAACAGCACGGTCGAAACCGAGGCCGTTATCATGGTGTTATACGCGATCGTGTTGACCAGTCCCGTGCCCGTGCCCGCCCAAACGACCGCTGCGATCGCAGCATAGGCGAGCTCGGGAATCATGCCCGCACAGCCGACGATGACGCGCTTCCACCGCTCGCGGAATGACCACGCCGCCGTCGCGTCTACATACGGGATGGGGGTAAACACGAGGAAGGTCACACCCATCGCATGCACCTCGCCGCCGAAAGCTTTCACCGCAAAACCGTGGCCGAACTCGTGAATGAGCTTCGCCACTGTGAAAGCAGCGTAGAGGAGCAACAGGTTGCCGGGTGCGAGCACGCCTGCCGATTGATCCACGGCACGATCCCAGTGCGCGGCGACCATACCCAGCCCCAGAAGCACCAGGCCAGCCCAACCAACCGCGGCCCAACGCGTGCCGAGCCAGCGCAACCACGGCCAAACCCGGGTCAAAAAGCGATCGGGGTCGAGTAATCGCACCCGTAGGAAAAATATCCCGAAAAACTGCGTCGCCAGCTCACGACGGACCCGTTTTTGGTGCCGCGAGAAGAGCCGCGCCGCGTCACCCGGTGTGTCGGCGGAAAGAAGATTCGCCTGATAAAGCTGGGCGAGCATCGCGACCACCTCACCCTGCCCCGGTGCCGTGTCGGGCGAGCGCTCGAGACAGCCCAGCCAAACCTGTTCGACCGTCACGGAGCCGTCGAGGCGCGCAATAAAATCATACGCCTCCGGGCGAAAACGGTAAAAGGACTCGGTGAACGAATCCTGCGCTACGAACCACGGTTCACCGCGATAGCTCTGCCGCCGCAAGCGCACCGAGGGACGCAGGCGGAGCTTCTGGGCCGCCACGCGATGCCAGGATTCGCTGAAAATCTGCCGGGGTTCGCCGCTCATGAAGCAAGAAGTGTCCGCGTTTGGAGATTGGTCATGGGAGTGCTCACCACCAGAGTTTCAACCGCAGGAAATCCACCAGGCGATGCGTGCAAATCCAAAGCAAGCTGCGCGTGCCGGTCTCGACCTTGGCCACTCCGCTCATGCCGGGGCGGAGCCACTCCGCACCGTCTTCGAGCGTGCCACGCACCACGAAGATGTTGCCAT
>JAIYBI010000200.1 GCA_027488595.1 Opitutaceae bacterium
CCGCCCTCGCCGCCATCATCCCACGCGCCAACGGGTTTTTTATCCTCATCGACGCCGGCGCGAACCCCGAGGCCGAACCCCGCCACCTCGCCCACAACGCCCTGCTCGGCAGCCACTACGCGCGAGTGATTCTAGGCATCCAAAATCCACGCGTCGGCCTGCTCACCATCGGCACCGAAGAAGGCAAGGGCAACACCCTCAGCAACGCGACCCATGAGATGCTCAAGCGCTGCGGCGAGGTCATTAACTACGTCGGCCCCACCGAGGGATTTCAGGTTTTCACCGACCACTGCGACGTCGCCGTGTGTGACGGCTTCACCGGCAACCTTCTGCTCAAGAGCTGGGAATCACTCTCGAAGTTTTTCACCACCACGCTAAAGACCGAGCTCAAGGCCAACCCCCTGCGCATGGCGGGCGCCCTGGTCTCCCAGGGTGCCTTCAAAGCCATGAAGGCTCGCATCAACCCGGAGCGCTACAGCGGCGCACCGTTGCTGGGTTTGCGCGGCAACGTTCTCAAGGCCCACGGCTCCAGCAATCGCCACGCCCTCCGCTACGCGATTCTCGCCGCCGATAAAGTAATCCGCGCCGATTTCCTCGGTCAGGTCTCGCGCGACGCCGTGCGCATCAATGTGCTCGCGACGACGCTGGCAAGCGACACCTCGGATAAAGCAATCCCGGCTCCGGCCTCAGTGTCCGACGACGCCGCTCAGGCCTCTTGAGCCGGCCGCACGACCCCGCCATGTCAGCCCACGCCATCCTCGGATCCGGTTCCTACGCCCCGGCCAGAATCGTGACCAACGATGAGCTTTCGCAGCGCGTCGAAACATCCGATGAGTGGATTTTTACCCGCACCGGCATTCGCGAGCGCCGCATCGCCGGCCCGGAGGAATCCACCTCGCAAATGGCCGCCGCCGCCGCGAGGGCCGCACTGGCCGACGCCAAACTCCGCCCGGCCGATATAGATTTGTTAATCGTCGCCACCATGACGCCTGACATGCCGATGCCAGCCACCGCCTGCCTCGTGCAGACCGAGCTCGGCCTCTCCGCCGACACCGCGTGCTTCGACCTTAACGCCGCCTGCACCGGCTTCGTCTACGCATTGGATACCGCCTGGGCAATGCTGGCCTCCGGGCGCTACCGCAATGCGCTCGTCATCGGCGCGGAAAAAGTTTCCAGCGTCATTGACTGGAGTGATCGCACCACCTGCGTGCTCTTTGGCGACGGGGCCGGCGCGGTCGTGCTCGGTTCATCCGCCGAAGGCTCCTCCGCCCGACTGATCGGCTCCAGGTTGGGCTCCATCCCCGGCACGAGCAGCGCCCTGATGACACCGGGCGGAGGCAGCGCACCAGCGAGTCCGGATGCCTCTCGCTGTCTCACCATGAAGGGCAAGGAGGTCTTTAAACTTGCCGTGCGTGCGATGGACGACGTCGCCCGTGAAATCCTCGTCGCCCACAACATCGCCCCCAGCGAGGTTGCCTGCATCATCCCCCACCAGGCCAACCGCCGCATCATCGAGTCCATCGCCCAATATCTCGAACTCCCCCTCGAGCGCTTTTTCATCAACCTCGATCGCTTCGGGAACACCTCGGCCGCCTCCATCCCCCTCGCCTTGGACGAGGCCCGCCGCGCCGGCCGAATCAAATCCGGCGACGTGGTTCTGCTGGTGGCCTTCGGGGCGGGCTTGACCTATGGGGCCACGCTGGTTCGATTTTGATCCGCCCTATGCCCACGCCCTCCGCGCCGCGCCTCCTCGCTCTCTTCGTCTCGTTTCTACTGATGTGCGCCGCCACCGGTGCCCTCCGTGCCGACCTCGTGTGGGATGCCCAGAACGGCTGGCGTGCCGAAGGCGGCGTGCTCGCCCCCTACTTCGCCAGCGCCGAGGGCAACTCCGCCAAGGTGCTCATGGACAAAGCCCGCCTTGCAGAGGAAAAAGGCAGTAACGGCTCCGCGCTCTCCGGCTACAAAACCGTCATCAAAAAATTCAGCGGCTCCGTGTTCGCTCCGGAGGCCCTCTACCGCTCCGCCGGCATCTACGAACAACGCCGGCAATACACGAAGGCCTTCAGAAACCTTCAGCGCATCGTCACCGAGCACGCCAATTACCCGCGCTTCAAACAGGTTCTCGGTGCCCAATACCGCATCGCCACCGCCTTGGCCGAAGGCAAGCGCCCCCGCTACTTCGGCGTCATACCCGGCTTCAAGCAGCGCGACAAAGGCGTCGAGAACTACGAAATTCTCGTCGCGAACGCACCTTACAGCGAATACGCCCCGCTCGCCCTCATGAACACCGCCCGCGTCCAACGCCAACTCGGCGACCGTGACGCGGCCATTGATGCGCTCGACCGGATGATCAACAACTATCCCGAGAACTTCCTCACCTCTGACGCCTACCTCAAACTCGCCGCCGCCCACGCCGAGATCACCCAGGGGCCGCCCTACGACCAAGCCTCCACCCAGCAGGCCCTCACCTACTTCCAGGACTACTTGATCCTCTATCCGGGCGATGCCGACGCCACCACCGCCAGCAAGGGCTTCAACGATGCCCGCACCATGCTCGCCGAGAGCAAAATGACCATGGGCGACTTCTATTTCTTCAAGCGCGACAATCGCCCCGCCGCCCGCGTCTTCTACAACGAGGCCATCACCATTCACCCCGACTCCCCCGTTTCCGAGCGCGCACGTAAATTGCTCGCGCGTATTGACGCCATAGACGCCGGCAATGCCCCCGCTCCCGGCGCACCCCGCACCGAACCCAAAGCCAAGCGCTTCTGGTTCTTCTAAGCCGGGCCGGCCCACGCTCGCGCAAGTCCACTTCCCTTTCTTCTTTCGATGCATCGTCTCGCTGCCTTTGCCCTCCTCGCCTTCGGTATCCTGACCGGCTCCGGCTGCTCTCACTACCGCCTCGGCACGGGCTCCGAGCGCCCCTACGAGTCAGTCTTTATCGCTCCGGTCGAAACCAACGGCACCATTCCTCAGTCTGCCGCCATCTTCTCCACCCGCCTGCGCGAGACCTTCATTCAGGACGGACGCCTCCGCGTCATGAATACCCCCGAAGAGGCCGACGCGATTCTCACCGTAAAACTCAGCACCCTGAAACGCGACCGGCTGACGGACCTTCCCGGCGACCGGGGCCTCACCCGTAAATTCGGCCTCGTGCTCGACGCCACTTGCACCTTGAGCCCCGGCAAGGGCGGCAAAGACTGGTTCACCGATCGCCCTCTCCGGGTGGAGCGCCAGATTTTTACCGAAGATGGCTCCGGAACTACGGCCGCGACCATAGGCGCCACCCAGCAGGTCCAGGCCGAGTATCAAATCGTGCCGCAGCTCGCCGAGCCGCTCGCCGCGCAGGTCCGTAGTGCCGTCCTCGATACTTGGTAGTCCCGCTCCGGCTTTGGCCCTCTCTCCCGCCGCGTCTATCCCGACGCGGCTTTTTCTTGCCCGCGCAGAGCCCTGAACTTGCCCCGCGCCTTTCCTTTCAATCAAACTTCTCCCGTGCCGCACCCTTCCATTCTCGCCCCGTCTCTCCTTGCCGGCCAGCACACCCGCCTCGCCGAAAGCGCCGCCCAAGTCGCGGCCGCCGGAGCGCCTTGGCTCCACCTCGACATCATGGACGGGCACTTCGTGCCCCACCTCACCTTCGGCCCGCAAATGGTCGCTGAACTCCGCCGCGACGTTCCCGGTCTCTTCTTCGACGTGCACCTCATGCTCGACGAACCCCAACGCTACGCCAAGGCCTTCGTCAGCGCCGGCGCGCAGCTCGTCAGCTTCCACATCGAACCAAGCCTCGACCATCGCGCCCTGCTCGCGGAGATCCGCGCCCTTGGTTGCAAGAACGGCATCGTGCTCAACCCCGACACCCCCGCCGAGGCGGTGCGACATCTCCTGCCCGAGGTGGACCTCGTGCTCGTCATGACCGTGCAACCCGGCTTCGGCGGCCAGCCCTTCCGCCGCGATATGCTGCCCAAGCTCACCCAACTCGACACCTGGCGGCGCGAGCAAGGCCTGACTTTCCGGCTCGAAGTGGACGGCGGCGTGGACCTAAAAACCGGCGCCGAGTGCCGCGCCGCCGGTGCGGACACCTTCGTCGCCGGCACCGCTTTCTTCAAAGCGCCCGACCGCGCCTCTTTTGTCCGCGAAGTGGCCGCGTGGTGAGCGCCGGTGCCGCTCACTTCCCTGCGCGCGCCAACTCCGCCGCACGCCGGTATTGAGCCCTGAACTTCTCGCCCAGCTCATTTGCAAGGCGCAGCTCCTCCACTTTGTCCTTTGCCCGCAGCGCATCTTTAATGCGCCCCATGGACTCGGCGTAGCTCACCGCGCTCAAATCCGTGAAGACCGCCATCGCCTCGGGCGGCTGACCTGCCGCGATGATCTCCTTCCACGCGCTCGTCATTTCCGGGTGCGCATCCAGACACATCACGCGCATGATAAAGCGCAGCTCGCCAAACAGCCCGGCCGTCCACTCCGGGCGATACACCAGCGGCTCGGCGATGGCGTAGGGCAATTCCTCGGGATCACTCCGTTTCGCCGCCAAGCCCGGTTCGTTGTAGGCATCCTTTCGGACCGGCAGGCGTCGCAGGGCAAAGCGCTCCGGTCCGCCCTCGGTTCCAACCTTTTGATTCCATAGCCGCTGCCCCTCCGGCGAGAGCACAAACTCCATGAACAATCGCGCCATCGCCGCATTGGGCGCCCCGCGCAGCAAACCGATGGGGTCCACCGAATACACCGTGCCGCCCAACGGCGAGACGAAGCCCATGCGCTCGCTGCCCGCACGCCGCACCAACGCCTCGACCTGCTGCCGCCCGTAAAAATCAATACACATGCCCGCCGCGCAATTCCCGGATGCCACGTCAATCGGCACCTTCTGCGCACTGTCCGTAAAATACCGGGCGTTCGCCGAGATCAGTTGCAAGAGCCTCAAGCCCTCCAGCCAGCCATCGGCCACCGCTTCTTTCTCCGCCGCCTTGCGGGCCTCTTCACTGGCAAAACGCGACGTCGCCATGCGGGTGTCCACCACGCGATGGATTCTCTGCTGCAGCACATTCTCAAAGGCCTTGTTCATCGAGCCGCTCTTGGTCGGATCCGCAAGCGCAACTTGCCCGAAGTAGCGCGGGTCCTCCAGGTCGGTCCATTGCGCCGGAACGGGCAGTCCCAAACGCGTCAAAGAGTCCCGGTTGTAAACCACTCCGAACGAACTCAGCACCGCGCCAAACCAGCGCCCCTGCGGATCACGAAAGTCGTCGCCCGCGTGTTTGATTGGCAACACGTCCTCGGTGAACCACTCCGGGTGCGCGGCCTCGATGTCCGCCTTCACCAAACGCCCCGCCCGCGCCTGCACGATGAAATCATAAGGACCGCCACCGAAAAAAAGATCTATGCCGCAACCGACCGAAGAGGCCAAAAACGCCTCGCGCGCCTCGCGCACCTCCGCGGGAGCATCCTTGGCGAGCTTGCTATCCGCAAAGCCCGCCGCCACCGCACCGCTCCAGTTTCGCCCCAGCTCCCTCGTCCAGTGGTTCTGAAAAGCCGCGACGTATTCGCCTTCCAAATACCGGTTGATCTCGCTGGTGCCGCCGATCAAGCGCCAGTCGAAGCCCGCCACCCGGCCCGTCCGCGCGAGATACCATTTTTTAAAGCCCGCCTCAAACTCGTGACGGATCGCTTCGTTGTGCGGCGAGATGATCACCAGCATATCCTGGGCGCCAGTCACGGCGTGGGTCGTTTCGGTGCGCAGGCAAAACGGCAGCGCCAACACGGCCGCCAACAACACCAAAAGGATCA
>JAIYBI010000130.1 GCA_027488595.1 Opitutaceae bacterium
CCCACCGCCATCGCGCTGACCTGGAGTGACCAGTCCTGGGACGAGACCGCATTCCAGGTCGAGCGCAGCGCCGACGGCATCGGCTGGACCCTGCTGGGCACTCCCGGTGGGGCGTCCTACTCGGATACCAGCGCCACTCCCGGCGCTACATTCTTTTATCGAGTGAGTGCGGTGAATGCCACCGCGGCCTCGGCGGCGAGCGCCGTGGCGAGTGCAACCACGCCGACTCGGTTTCAAAGCTGGGCGGCACTCAACGGTCTCGACAACACGCCGGGCCGGGAGTCGGCTTTTAACGCCGACCCCGAGCGAGACGGTTTGGCCAACGGTCTTGAGTGGGTTCTCGGCGGAAATCCCCTGGCGCCCAGTTCGACCGTGTTGCCGCAGCTTGGCAGCGATACGAGTGCGCTCTCGCTTACCTTCGCCCGTGTCGATGAAAGCGAAACGAGCACCACTCTCGTCGCGCAATGGAGCAATAATCTGAGCACGTGGAATGACGTGCCGGTGGGCGGAACCAGCTCCGGTCCGAACGCAAACGGAGTCACCGTCGCGGTCGCGGAGAACGGAACGGCAGCGGACTCCATCGCGGTTCGCGTGCCCAACACCAACGCCGCCGCCGGTCGGCTTTTCCTCCGCTTGAAGGTGACCACGCCGTAGGCTCGTGATCGAACGACAGCGTAGGCGTTGCTCTTCGCGACGCGGCTGCGACCACGCTTGAAGTCACGGTAACTTGTGGTGCGATCCATGCATCCTTTGAATCGCGCATGGCCTCTTTCCATCACGCCCTGGTTTTGCTCTTTCTCGTAACCGTCCTGAGCGTGCTGGGCCGGCGACTGCCCTGGCCGATGCCGATCACCTACCTCTTGGGGGCGATTGCGGTAACCTTCTGGCCGGGGTTTCCGCGCATAGAACTTGATCCGGGTTTCTTCTTTCTGTGTTTCGTGCCTCCGCTGCTCTTCGCGGATGGCTGGTTGATGCCGCTGCGGGATTTCGTGGAGGCGAAGCGGCCCATCCTGCTCCTTTCAATCGGACTGGTGATTTTCACGACTCTGGCGGTCGGGCTGACGGCGCATTGGCTGGTGCCTGATTTGCCGCTAGCGATGGCGTTTGCGCTTGGCGCAGTGGTCTCGCCCACCGACGCCGTGGCGGTCGGCGCGATCACTCACCGGCTCAAGGTTCCGGCACGGCTGACGACCATCCTTAACGGCGAGAGTCTGATGAATGACGCTACGGGACTGGTGGCGTTTAAATTCGCACTCGCGGCGGTTGCGGTCGGCACGTTCTCGGTGCGTGCGGCGGCTTTGGATTTCGTGATTCTCGCCGTCGGCGGCTTGGCGCTGGGATTTGTCATCGCCTACGTGATTGGGAAACTCCGCGACCTCCTCCTGGCCACGCATAACACGGACGCGTTGGTGGAGGTCACAATCTCGTTGATGACGCCATTCACCGCCTACCTCGCGGCGGAGGAACTCGGGGTGTCGAGCATCCTCGCGGTGGTCGCGGCGGGCCTTTACTCGGGATGGCGGGATCCGCTTCGCATGGATGTGGAAACCCGGCGCAGCGCGTGGTCGGTGTGGTCCTTCGTTTTGTTTTGGTTGAACGCGCTGGCTTTCATTTTGCTGGGGCTGCAATTGCCCTCCGTTTTGGATCGTTTCGACGACCGCTATTCAACCGGTTACATCTTGCTCGTTGTGGCCGCGGTGACCGGTGCCGCGATTCTGGCCAGACTCGTCTGGGTTTTTCCAGGGGCGCATTTGCCCCGTATGCTTTCCAAAAAGATTCGCACCACCGAAACCGCGCCCAGTTGGCAAGGCGTGCTGGTGACGGGTTGGGCGGGTATGCGTGGGAGTATTACGCTCGCGGCGGCGCTCTCGATTCCGCTCACGCTGCCGGACGGCAGTGATTTTCCGGGGCGCGACACCGTGATCATCCTGGCGTTTGGCGTGATCGTTTCGACCCTCCTGCTGCAAGGCACCACGCTGGAAGCCTTGATCTGCAAATTGGGGCTGCGTGCGGACGACACCTTTGCGAGGGAGAATCTGCTCGCCCGCACCGCCGCAGTCGAAGGTGCGCTCCGAAGCTTGAAGGAGATCGAAACCGCTGACCACACCGACGAGGAACGCGCGGCGCTTGCGCTGGTCGTCGCGGAATATGAGCACCGTCTCGCGGAGCTGACCGCCGAAGGTGAAGTCAAGGCCAGTGCGAAACTGCGACGCACGACGGGTATCCGGCACCGGTTGCACGCGCTCCGGGCGGAGCGGGTCGCGATTGATGATCTGTGGCGGAAAAACATCATCACGGATGAGTCGCACCGGCCGCTTCAGCATTTGCTCGACCATGAAGAGTCGTTGCTGGAAGGCCACGCCGCACACGGAAAAGAGTGAGCGGAGCGTACTGCGCTTGTATACGAAATCCCACTACGCCGCCTGGGCACGAGGCGCAAAGGTGCCCGCTCGGCGCGAGGCTAACCGCTTGCCCCACCTCTGCGTCGTAGCGCCTTCGCGTTAAACGGACTGGTTCGGTGTGGAGCCGGAGGAATGAGCTATTTTGTGATAAAATGACAAATAATGCCCGAAATCTTTCAATATCTGGCAGGATGGTCACCGCATTCTCTGGTAATTTGGTCGCATGCAATCCTCCCGAACAGCCCCCTCCGGTTTGACGGGAGTCGTTTGAGTTATCGGCCCGCTCACCTCCCATGTTAGCCCCTCCCAGCCCCCATCGTATCGAGATCGAGCACCAGGTGCGTCGCGCCGTCTATCAACGTATGGGGCGCCCCCTGCCGCGCACGGCGGCCGCACCGAATCCGCTGCTCGTCAATGTCAGCGCGCGGCACTGCCATCTCACCCCGCAGGCGGTCGAGACGCTTTTCGGCAAGGGCCGCACCCTCACGCCGATGAAGTGGTTGTATCAAAAGGATCAATACGCAGCCGAGGAGTCCGTGACGCTCATCGGCCCCCGCAGTCGCGTGATTTCCAATCTCCGCATTCTCGGCCCCTGCCGCGACCTCAACCAGATCGAGCTCGCCTACACCGATTCCATCGCCCTCGGCTTCGATATCCCCGTGCGCCAGTCCGGCAACATCAAGGGCACGCCCGGTTGCATGTTGATGGGGCCCGCTGGTTTTCTCCGGCTCGACGAGGGCGTGATTCGCGCCGCCCCGCACGTCCACATGCACCCGGATGACGCGGCCTTCCAGAATGTGAAGGCCGGCGACTTCATGAAACTGCGTGTCGGCGGCGAGCTGGGGATGACCTTCGATCGCCTGCTCGTCCGCGTCCACGCCGACTTCAAACTGGAGGTCCACATAGACACCGACGAGGGCAACGCCTGCGGCCACGGCCCCGGCGTGCCGATCGAGTTGATCAAGTGAAACGCCCCGCCTCCGCCCCCTCCCTTTTCCCGTCAAAACCCACCCACGTCCCAAACCCTAAACCACACCTGTTCCAATGAGTGATTCCATCGGCATGATCGAAACCCGCGGCTACGTCGGCTCTGTTGAAGCCAGCGACGCCATGGTCAAGGCGGCGAGCGTCACGCTCGTCCGCACCATCCAAATCGGCGGCGGTCTCATCACCGTCATCTGCAAAGGCGACGTCGGCTCCGTGAAGGCGGCCGTTGATGCCGGCTCCGAAGCAGCCAAACGCGTTGGCGAGCTCGTCGCCTCCCACGTCATCGCCCGTCCACACGCCGACTTGCTCAAGCAGGTCGGCCTCTGATCCGCCGTCACCGCCGGATCTTCACCTAAATCTTCAAACTTAAACTCCCCACTCCCATGGCCCAACTAGCACTCGGTATCATCGAAACCAAAGGTTTCATCACCCTCCTGGAGGCTGCCGACGCCGCCCTCAAATCCGCCAACGTCACCATGACCGGCTACGAAGCGGTCGGCAGCGGTTACGTCGCCGCCATCTTCCGCGGCGATGTCGCCGCCGTGAAGGCCGCCGTGGACGCCGGCGCCGAAGCCGCAAAACGCATCGGCGAGGTCATCTCCGTCCAGGTCATTCCGCGTCCGCACGACGATCTTGCCGGTCTCGGCAAATGGCTCGTCGCTCCCGCCGCCTGATCGCCGCGTTCGTTCCGTCACCGGTCTCCGAAAGCCCGGCCCGGTCCCGGCCGGCTTTCCGTTTCACCGCCCTGCCCGACCCCAGCCCTTTCCTTTCCGCCCGTCATGAAAATCCTGATCGCCAATCTTGGCTCTACCTCGTTCAAATACCGGCTCTTTCGCTTTGACGGAGAGACGGCCACGGTCATCGCCAAAGGCGCCTACGAACGCGTGACCGATTACGGCACGGCGATCGACGATTGCCTCGCCGCGTTGCGCACCGAGGGCCATCTGCAGTCGGCCTCGGATCTTGCCGCCGTCGGCTTCAAAACCGTCCTCGGCGGCACCATCACCGGTTGTCTCGATGCGGACGAGAGCGTCGAGGCCGCCTTGCTTGCGACCGCCGATCTTGCCCCTGCGCACAACCCGCCCTACGCCGCCGGCATCCGTCAGTTCCGCGAAAAGTTCCCCGGCGTGCGCCGCGTGGCGCTTTTCGAAACTGCGTTTTACCAGTGGCTGCCCGAGTATGCGCACCGCTACGCAGTGCCCGAGACCTGGTATCAGGCCGGCGTGCGTCGCTACGGATTCCACGGCGCCAGCCACAAGTTCATCGCCGAGCGCACCGCCGATCTGCTCGAACGTTCCGAGGTGGCCGACATCACGCGCGGCCTCTACCAGACCGGGCCGCGCGTCGTCGCCGGTTCGCCGCTGCGCATCATTTCCTGCCATCTGGGTGGCTCCAGTTCCGTCACCGCAATCTGCGATGGCGTTGCCGTCGGCACCAGCATGGGCATGAGCCCGCAATCCGGTGTCCCGCAAAACAATCGCGTCGGCGACCTCGACTCCGCCGCCATCCCTTACATCCACCGCAAGCTCGGTCTCTCCATTTCCGAAATCGAGCGCCAGCTCACCAAGGAGAGCGGTCTGCTCGCTCTCTCCGGCGTCGGCAACGACATGCGCGACGTCCGTGCCGCCGCCCTCGCCGGCAACCGTCGTGCCGAGATTGCCATCGAGACTTTCGTGCAGGCCGTTCGTCACTGGGTGGGTGCGTTCTGGCTGGAGATGGGCGGCTGTGACGCCCTCGTTTTCACCGGCGGCATCGGTGAGAACAACGTCCACGTTCGCGAGGCGGTTTGCGCCGGGCTCGCCGGCATGGGCCTCATCCTCGACGACCGCCGCAACGACGTCTCCTCGCTCGAGACCGATCTCACCTGCTGCGACTCGACCACGCGCGTCTTCATCATCCCCGCGAACGAAGAACTCGTCGTCGCCCGCGAGGTCCGCCGCCACCTGCTTGCCACTCCCGCCGCCTGCGCCGTCTAAGGCGCGACCCCGATCCCTTTTCACCCGTATCTGCAAAACCCTCAACCCATCGCTCCCATGTCACAAGCTCTCGGCCTCCTCGAAACCCGCGGTCTCACCGCCCTCATCACCGGCACCGATGCCATGCTAAAGTCCGCCAACGTCACCCTTGTTGGCCCCATGAAACAGGTCGGCAACGCCCTCGTCACCGCGGTCGTCACCGGCGACGTCGCCGCCGTCAAGGCCGCCACCGATGCCGGCGCTCAGGCCGCCCGCACCGTCGGCGAGGTTGTCTCCGTGCAGGTCATCGCCCGCCCGCATGGCGATGTCTCCGCCATCCTTCCCAAGGCCGTTGTTGCCGCTCCCGCCGCCGCTCCGGCCGCAAAGAAATAAGCCCCCGCACGCGTAGTTGAAAAGTTACTACGCGGCGCGCCCCGCCTCCATGTTCCTCGCCCGCGTCATCGGCCACGTCGTCGCCACCAAGAAGGATGCGGCCATGAACGGCCGCAAACTCCTCCTCCTCCGCCCGCTCGTCGTGGATGAGGCCGACCCCTCCCGTCTGCGTCCCGGTGCCAACACCGTCGTCGCCGTGGACGCGCTCGGAGCCGGCCGCGACGACCTCGTGCTCTTCTGCCAGGGCAGCTCCGCCCGCGCCGCCGATGGCATGAAAACCCTCCCGATTGACGCCGCCGTCATCGGTATCGTGGACACCGTGGACGTCCTCAACCGCCAGATCTACCCGCCCGCCGCCTAAGCGTCGCGCCCCCTCATCCTTCCCATGTCTTCCGCGCTCCAATTCGACGAACCCACTCTCCGCGCCATCGTGGAACAGGTGGTGCGAAACATCAAAGGTGCCGGCCCCGCCGCCTCCGCGCCTGCCGCCACTTTCACCGCTCCGGCCGTGGTCGCCCCTTCCCGCGTCTCGCGCTTCGGCGTCTTCACCGACGTCGCCTCCGCTTGCTCCGCCGCCGACCTCGCCTACCGCCAGCTCCAACCGCTCGGCCTCGAGGGCCGCGTCAAGGTCATAGACATCGTCAAGGGCCTCGCGGAGAAAAACGCCGTTGAGTGGGGCCGCATCGAGTTCGAGGAAACCAAGATCGGCCGCCTCGCCCACAAGGTCGAAAAGCTCCAGATCGTTAAACTCGTTCCCGGCATCGAGTGGCTCCGCCCCTACGCGCTCTCCGGCGACCACGGCATCACCCTCGAAGAGCAGACTCCCTTCGGTGTCATCGGTGCGATCACGCCCGTCACCCACTCGGTTCCCACCATCTGCGGCAACATCGTCTCGATGGTCGCCGCCGGCAACGCCGTCGTGTTCAACCCGCACCCGGGCGGAGCCCGCTGCGCCTCCATCGCCGTGCGCGCCATCAACGAGGCCATCCACGCCGCCATCGGGATCGAGCACCTCGTCTGCGTCATCGCCGAGCCGACTCTCGACACCTTTAACGCCCTCTGCGCCCACGAGGCCGTGCGCGTGCTCTGCGTCACCGGCGGCCCCGGCGTCGTCAACGCCGCCATGAAGTCCGGCAAGCGCGCCATCTGCGCCGGCCCCGGCAACCCGCCCGTCGTCGTGGACGGCACCGGCAATCTTTCCAAGGCCGCCGCCGACGTCATAAAGGGAGCAGCCTACGACAACAATCTCCTCTGCGTCGGCGAGAAGCAGGTCTTCGTGCTCGAATCCTGCGCCGA
>JAIYBI010000338.1 GCA_027488595.1 Opitutaceae bacterium
CCTCGGCCGCGCGGTCGACGCCCTCGGCAATCCCGTCGACGGCAAGGGCCCGATCGCCGCGAAGGAATCCTATCCGGTCGAAAAGATCGCCCCCGGCATCATGGCGCGTAAGTCGGTTTCCCAACCCCTCTTCACCGGCATCATGGCGATCGACTCCATGATCCCGATCGGCCGCGGCCAGCGCGAGCTCATCATCGGCGACCGCGGCACCGGCAAGACGACCATCGCCGTGGACACCATCATCAACCAGGCGCAGATCAACCGCGTCGGCCTCGCCAGCGGCGACCCGAAGTTCCGCCCGGTCTACTCCATCTACGTCGCCATCGGCCAGAAGAACTCCAACATCGTTCGCACCATCGCCGCCCTTGAGGCCGCTGGTGCGCTTGAGTTTACCTGTATCGTCGCCGCTCCCGCCGCCGATAACGCCGCCAACCAATACCTCGCTCCCTTCTCCGGCGCCGCCATCGGCGAGTGGTTCATGGAAAACGGCATGGATGCCCTCATCGTATTCGATGACCTGTCCAAGCACGCGGTCGCCTACCGCCAGATCTCGCTCATTTTGAAGCGTCCCTCCGGTCGCGAAGCTTATCCCGGCGACGTGTTCTATCTGCACTCCCGCCTCCTAGAGCGCTCCGCACGCCTCGACGGCAAGGGATCGCTCACCGCGCTGCCCATCATCGAGACCCTCGCCGGCGACGTGTCCGCCTACATTCCGACCAACGTGATCTCGATCACCGACGGCCAGATCTTCCTTGAGACCGATCTTTTCAACCAAGGTATCCGTCCCGCCGTTTCCGTCGGTCTCTCCGTCTCGCGCGTCGGTTCCGCCGCGCAGATCAAGGTCACCAAGCAGGTCGGCGGTAAACTCAAGGGCGAGCTCGCCCAGTTCCGCGAGTTGGCCGCCTTCGCCCAGTTCGGCTCCGACCTCGATGCCAAGACCAAGGCTCAGCTCGACCGCGGCTCCCGCATCGTGGAGCTCTTCAAGCAGCCCGCCTTCAGCCCCATCACCATCGAGCTCCAGGCCGTCACCATTTACGCGCTCCAGAAGGGCTACTACGACAGCGTTGATCTCAAAAAAGTCACCGCAACCGCCGTTTCCATCCGCGAGTTCTTCAAGACCCGTCAGGACGCCCTCCTCACCGAGATTCGCACCAAGGCCGCCCTCGACAAGGACCTCGAGGCAAAAATCATCGCCGCCCTCGACGCTTGGAAGAGCACAGCCGCCTAAACCCCGAACCGAGTTAGCCACAAAAAGCACAAAAAACGCAAAACTCAGAACCAAGCGCTCCGTCCTTTTGCGCATTCTGTGCCTTTTGTGGCCCAATCTCTGATCTAAAATGGCTTCCACACGCGATATTCGCCGCCGCATCAAGTCGGTCAAAAACACCCGCCAGATCACCAAGGCGATGGAGTTGGTGGCTGCGTCCAAGATGAAAAAGGCGCAGCAGGCCGCCCTCGCCGGCCGCGCCTACGCCCAGCTCATGGCGAAGATGCTCGCCCGTCTCGCCCCTCGTCTGGCCGAGGTGCAGCATCCGTTTCTGATTCAACGCGAGATCAAGGTCCGTGGCATTCTCCTCGTCACAACGGACAAGGGCCTTTGCGGTCCCCTCAACGCCAATCTCTTCAAGCTCGTCGCCGAGATCAAGACACCCGCCAAGTATTACGCCATCGGACGCAAAGGCTCGCAGTTTCTCGCCCGCAACAAGCGCGACCTCGTCGCTGATTTCCACGTCTCCGACAAACTCGCATTCAACGAGGTCAAGGTCGTCGTCGAGCTCATGGTCAAAGCCTACCTCGCCGGGGAGATTGATACCATCGAGGTCATTTACCCGCGTTTCAAAAACACCCTCGTGCAGGAGTCGCAGATTCGCCCGGTGCTCCCGCTCGCCAGCCTCGCCGAGTTCCTCGCCCACGCCCAAGCCGAAGCCGGCTCGATGACGCCTTCGACCGACGACCGCGAAATGCTTTTCGAGCCCGACGCCGCCGATGTTTTGGAGGCGCTGATTCCGTTCTACGTCAACCGTCACATCTACCAGCTCGTCCTTTCCGCCCGCGCTTCCGAGCACTCGGCCCGCATGGTCGCGATGAAGACCGCCAAGGACAACGCCACCAAGCTGCTGGGCGATCTCACCTTGGAATACAACAAGGCCCGCCAGGCCGCCATCACCGCGGAAATCCTTGAGATCTCCGCCGCCCAGGTCGCCTCCTCGTAATACTTTTCCACTACAAACCCTCCCGCCCGCAACCCGCCCCCTTTTTCAAATGAGCAACACCGGTAAAATCGTCCAAGTCATCGGCCCAGTCGTTGACGTCAAGTTCCCCGACGGCGCCATCCCGCCCATCTATCAGGCGCTCACCATCGAGTTCACCGTCTCCGGCCGCCAGGAGAAGTTGACCCTCGAGATCCAGCAGCATCTCGGTGACGGCGTCGTGCGCACCATCGCCATGTCCTCCTCCGAGGGCCTCTCGCGCGGCATGAGCGTGCTCGACACCGGCGCCCCCATCTCCGTGCCGGTTGGCGACGGCATCCTGGGTCGCATTTTCAACGTCACCGGCGACGTCGTTGACGGCAAAGGCCCGGTCAACTCCGTCAAAAAATATCCCATTCACCGCGCCGCTCCCGCGCTGGTTGATCAGGACACCAAGGCCGACATTCTCGAGACCGGTATCAAGGTCATTGATCTTATCGCCCCCTTCACCAAGGGCGGCAAAGTCGGCGCCTTCGGCGGCGCCGGCGTAGGCAAGACCGTGGTCATCATGGAGCTCATCAACAACATCGCCAAGGCCCACGGCGGTTACTCGGTGTTCGCCGGCGTCGGCGAGCGTTCGCGCGAGGGCAATGACCTTTACCACGAGATGTCCGAGGCCGGCGTTATCAAGCAGGACAACCTCGGCGAGTCCAAGGTGGCCCTCGTTTACGGTCAGATGAACGAGCCCCCGGGTGCCCGTATGCGCGTGGCCCTCTCCGCCCTCGCGATGACCGAGTATTTCCGCGACGAGAAAAACCAGGACGTGCTCCTCTTCGTTGATAATATTTTCCGCTTCTCGCAGGCCGGTTCCGAGGTGTCCGCCCTCCTCGGCCGCTCGCCTTCCGCCGTGGGTTACCAGCCCACCCTGTCTTCTGAGATGGGCCTCCTCCAAGAGCGCATCACCTCCACGAAGAAGGGCTCCATCACCTCCTTCCAAGCCGTTTACGTTCCCGCCGACGACTTGACCGACCCGGCCCCGGCGAACACCTTCGCCCACTTGGACTCCACCATCGTGTTGGAACGCTCCATCGCCGAGCTCGGCATCTATCCCGCCGTGGACCCGCTCTCCTCCGTCTCGAAGGCCCTCGAGCCCTCCATCGTCGGCGAAGATCACTACCACGTTGCCCGCGAAGTCCAGCGCGTCCTCCAGCGCTACAAGGACCTCCAGGACATCATCGCGATTCTCGGTCTCGACGAGCTCTCCGCCGAGGACAAGTCCCTCGTCTATCGCGCTCGCAAGATCCAACGCTTCCTCTCCCAGCCCTTCACCGTGGCCGAGGTGTTCACCGGTGCTCCCGGCAAATACGTGCCCGTCAAGGACACCATCCGCGGCTTCAAGATGATCCTCTCCGGCGAGCTCGACCACGTCGCCGAGGGTGACTTCTACATGAAGGGCGGTATTGACGAAGTAATCGCCGCCTCCGCCAAGAAGTAAGTAAGACCGACTTAACCACGAAACACACGAAACACACGAAAACCGAGCCACTAGGTCCTTTCCGATCCTTTCGTGTAGTTCGTGTGTTTCGTGGTTAAAAAATCTCCGCCATGTCTTTAACGCTCGAAATCGTCACCCCCGAAGCCCGGGTTTACTCCGACACCATTGATACCGTGGTTATTCCCACGCTTGAAGGTGAGATCGGGATTCTGCCGGGCCACATCCCCCTGCTCACCCAGGTGGAACACGGCGAGCTGCGCGTGACGAAGGGTGGCGTCGAGACCTACGTGGCCATTGGCAAGGGCTTCGCCCAGATCGAGGGCGACGTTGTCTCCGTGCTTGCCGAGCAGGCGATTACCGCTGCGAAGATTGACGAAGGCGTCGTGGAAGCCGCGCTCAAGCGCGCTGAGGAAGACGTTAAAAACGCGCCCAAGGATGGCGACGCCTCCGAGATGGAGCGTCTGCAAAACGCCGTGCGTTTCGCCGGCGTGCAGCTCGCCCTCAAGCGCCGCGTGCGCTGAGCAGGAGGGTCCAGTATTTTTTACCAAGGCGCACTTTCCGGTGCGCCTTTTTTGTGCCCGCAACATTCCCGGACGGAGGCCGACCGAGAAGCGCGCGCATCTGCAAACTGACTTTGCAGTAACCTTGCGTTGACCTCGGTGGCGCGCGACTTACACATTGCGACGCTTTTTATAAACTACCCATGAAAATCCACAAAGCCCTCGGCCTCTCCATTGTCCTCGCGCTCTCCGCTTCTGTGGTGAGCCCCCTGTTTGCTAACGTGAACGACGTCGCCCGCGCCGTCGCCATCGTGCAGCGTATGGTGGAGCTGAACAAACGTTTCTCCGCCTACAACGTCACGCTCGCCGCCCCGGAGCCGATCGCCGGCACCTCCGGCACCTATTTGCTCCCGGTTAACGCTCAAGGGCAGCTCACCGGTTGGGCGGAAAAAGCCCTCAACGCCCAGGTCGGCAACATCGCTGGCGAACAGGCCGGTGCCGCCGCTTCCCGCGGTCTCGCGAGCGTCGTCCCCGGTGGCGGTCTCGCGGGTGGGTTTTTGAAGAAGAAGGGCAAGGAGGTCGGTGCCACCGCCGCGATGGGCGGAAAAGAGTTTATCCGCAGCAGCTCCAGCCTGTCCTTCAACACCACCGACGACTACGCGGTCTACCTGCATGCCAAACTCGCCGGCACGGCCGAATACCAAAAGGCGCTCACCGCCGCCATCGCTCTCTATCCTGATCTCGAGACCGGCTACGATGCCGCCGTGACCGCCGCCTACGAAAACGCCAAGCGCGTCGCGTTGGCCGAGAAGGCCGCCGCCGATCTTGCGGCCAAACAGGCCGCCGATGCCAAAGCCGCCGCGGACGCCGCCGCCAAGAAAGCTGCGGATGCGGCAGCGGCCGCTGCATCGGCCGCGTCGGCGACGACCAGCTCCACGACGACCACGACCGTCACCACCACGGTGACGACGGCAACGGTGCCCGCTGTGCCTGCCGCGACCCCCGCCGCTCCGTCGGCTCCGTCCGTGCCTGCGACCCCCGCTGCGCATTGAGCGACGAGCTATGGTTGCTTGGTCTGCGCGTGGCGGGAGGGCTGCATTTCCTCACGCTCGCGCTGGCTTGGTTTACGCCCGTGCCGCGCGACTGGGAGGGAGGCCTGGCCCGCCTCTCGCCGCTGCACCGGCGTTTCTCGATCGCGCAAAACGCGGCGGTGGGAGCGGTTTTGGCGTTCTGCGGCTACGTGAGCCTCGTGCACGCGCCGGTCTTGCTCGCGGGCGATACTGGCGGGCGTCTGCTGGCGGGCGGCATCGCGCTGTGGTGGGGCGGGCGTCTGCTGGTGCTGCCGTGGCTGCGGGTGGGCGAGGAATTGAGTTCGCCTTGGTTCCGGGTCGGCTTCGGGCTGCTGTGCGCGCAGTGCGCGATCTACGCGGTTGCCTACGGCTGGCTGGCGGCGGGACGTTGACGGACTCTACAGCTCGTCGTCGTGGGGCTCGTGCAGGAGGCCGGCGGCGGGGTCTTGGGCGACCCGCGCGAGCCAGTCGCGCAGTAGCGGCTCGGCGGCGCTGAGCGCGGGCGGGAAGGGCGCTGCGAGCAGGTCAATGGCACGCAGTTCGCCATCGGCAGCGCGCACGAGGTTCTTGGCGTGGAGGTCGGCGACGAGCCAGGGCGTGCCATCCACGAAAAACAGCCTCGGGTGATCGCGGTGGGCGCGCAGCAGTCGCGAGGGGATGGAGATGAGCGGCGCGGGTTGCACGCGCGAGGTGTCGGCGCCTTCGTCGAGTCGTTCGCCCAAGGTTTGTTTCGTGATGAGCACGCCTTCCGCACGGGTTACGCCGATGACCTCGATAGGCATGCCGTCGAGGCGCAGGATGAGGTCGAATTTTTCCAACATGGCGCGGTAGGTGCCGTCGGCGGCGTCGGCGAGCAGCGCGGTGTCTTCGCCGCTACGAAAGGCGAAGGTGCCGCCGATGCGGCCATCGTCGCGGGGCATGAAGAATTTGTAGATGGATTGGTCGGCCACGCACTCGAAGGCGGTGGCCTCGACGCCGCTGCTGATGGGGCGCAAGGCGGGCGGGCACTCGGCGAGGATGTCGCCCACTTCCTCCTGGAAACCGAAATCCGTGAGCGAGACGAGGGGGAGCAGGGCGCGAAAGGCGCGGGCGGCCTCGTGGAGCTCGTGCCAGAGCGGGTCGGCGCCGGCGAGAAGGGCTACTTCGTCGGCTTCCCAGAGGACGAGGTCATCGTCGGGATCCGTTCCGATGCCGACGCGCGCCGCCGCCGCGCCGAGGCGAGCGAGCGCTTCCAGTCTTCGCCGGTGATCGTGTTGAAGGGCGCGGCGGTCTTCTTCGGCGGGGAGCCGGGCGCCTTGGATGAGGGTCGGTCTTCCGGTGAAGGGGTCTTGCATGGGTCGGGCGTCACGGCAGGGGAAACGATGCGGCGGAGGGCTGTGTCGGCAACGGGAACTTGTTGGAGCTTACTCGCAGGTTATTCACGTGCGCCGTCAGGGGGGCGGCGGCGGGGGCGCGGGAGGCTTACGGCGCGGTATCCGGGGGTTTGGATGATGGCGCCCAGACGCGGTTCTGCTCCACCAAGTAGGACCAGTAAACCATTCGGTCATGGAGCCGACGGGGTTCATCGGGCGTGAAGGGCGTTTGCTCAAGCGGCACGGGTTCGGGCTGACCCAGGGGAAAGGAGCGGTAGGCGTAATGAACCTCGGGGTTATTGGCATCCACGAGTAGGGTAAACCCGCCGCGATCGAGGCGAAAACCGCGGCTGTTTACCGCGATGGCCGAGCGGCGCCCGGCCGGAATATCAGCCATCAAATCCTGCCCTACGCCGGCGTAGGGACGACGATCCCCGGTCCAGCTTCGCACTGTGGGCAGCAGGTCCACGTGGCTGGCCGCGAAGGTCTCGCGTCGTGGCGCGGGCCCGATCAGACGGGCGGGGCCATACACCAGCGCGGAGGTCCACTCCAGTGCGTCCACAGGCATGCCGCGCCAGCGCTCATCGAATCCCTCGGTGGTTTTGTCGGAGTGGTCGCCGATGACTACAACGACTGTGTTCTTCGCGCGCGGACGGGCGGAAAGGAAGCGCAAGACCCGGCCTATCTCTGCATCTATGTTTTTCAGGCAGCGATCATAGCGCTCCTGAGGGTCCACGGGCACGGGGCCTCCGTCTTCGGGGGTGAAGGGCGTATGGGTGCCATTCGAGGCGACGTAGGCAAAGAAAGGTTGCCCCGGAGTGAGGCGATCATGGGTCTCGACGCGAGTGATGAGTTTATCCATCAGCACGCGATCAGGCGTGGTTTGAAAATAGAACAGGCCGTTTGCAGGCATTTCGAAATCCAATTCGTCATACCAGCGACGAGCCCAGGAAAGCTGGTTGTCGAAGCTGGGATTGCCGCCCCAGAGGATCATGGTGCGATAGCCGCTTTCGCGCAGCCGTGCGGGAATCGAGTCGATCCGCAAGTTGGGAAAATTGGCGATTATGAAGCCCCAGCGGTGTTCCCACATGCCGGTATGAATGCTTAAAAAGCCTCTCGGACTCGGGTCGCCGTTGGCGATGTAGTAGGGAAAGACGACGGATTCCGCAGCGAGTGCGTCGAGGTGGGGAGTCACGCTTTTTCCCGGCGGGCGGGGATTCGCGCCGTATCCGACATCGCGGCCGCGCAGGGATTCGACGACAAAAAAAATGATATCCGGGGCATTCGCGACCGCGGCGGCGGATGCGATGTCGGGCTCGCCGCCGTGGCGGAGCAGCGGCGTATCGGGCGAGGTCCAGTCCGCCCGTGAGTCGGGGTCGAGGTAGGTGCGCAGCTCCGTGCGAAGCCGTGCCTCGCTTTCCGCCGACATCGCCACCACCGGGTAGATCACCTGGCGCGCCAGCAACACGTAGGGCGGCTGCGCCATGTCGCGCTGGTGGTAGTAGGCGAAGCGCAGCGGAGCGTAAACCACCCCGGCCACCACCAAGCACATCGCAATCTGCGTCCAGCTCGGGCCGGACACGGGCCGTTTGCGTTGACGCAGCACGCCCATCAAAAGGAGCAGCCAGCACCCTGCGATCGTTGCGAGGGCGAGCGCCAGATGGAGGCGGTCTTGAGTGATGGGACGGATCAGATCGCTATCTAGGATATGCGGAGTCAGGTAAGTTCGCAGATGGGACCAAGCCACGCGCTCGCCTCTCAGGCGCTGCAGGCCGAGGTCGATTTCGTTGAGCGGAATCAAGATCGCGATGGCGAGCAAACCAAGGCCCGAAACAGCGACCTTTAACGGGCCGGCTATTTTCCACAGCAAGAACCACGCGGAGGCTATCAGCAGATACCAAAATGAGTAGAGGGGGACCCCGATCATCAGGGTATTCAGCGGCGATACCGTCAGCGCGTTGCCCGCGAGATCCGTCCCGACCGAGTAGGCGACCAGGCCAATCATCTGGGCCAGCCAACCGATCACAAATGCGATCAACAGGGGGTGACGCACCTTCGGGGTGAGAACCAAGGAGCCAATGCTGGGTCGAGGAACCATAGGTTTACTGGCAAGGCCAGGGGCAAGCGGCGAAGATCAGTAGCCCCCGACTGTTCAGGCCACGTGAAAGGACGGTTTGAACGAGAGCACACGTGTGTATCACCGGATGAACTGTAGCTCAACCCGTGGTCTCTTCGGGGGTGTCGTCGCCTTTGGTGGTTTCGGGCAGGCGGGCAACGAGGAGTTTATCAATGCGGTGGCGGTCCATGTCCACGACCTCGAAGCGCCAGCCGGCGTGGTCGAAGTGGTCTCCGGCGCGGGGGATGCGGCCGAAGTAGGTCATCACGAAGCCGCCGGCGGTCTTGAACTCGGCCTCGTCTTCGTGGGGCAGGGGGCCTTCGAGGGCGAGGAGTTCTTTAAAGCCGTCGAGCGCGAGGGTGGCGTCAATCAGCCACGATCCGTCGTCGCGTTTGCGGGCCTCGGGGGCGGCGCGACGGCCGCGTTCGGGCATGTCGCCGGCGATGGCCTCCATGACGTCAATCATGGTGACCAGGCCCTGCAGGGTGCCGAATTCATCGGCGATGAGGGCGAGGTGCTGGCCGGATTTGCGGAACTGCTCGATGAGGTGGATGACGGTCATGGTCTCCGGCACCACGAGTGGCGGCACCATCACGTCGCGCAGGGTGGAGGACACGCCGAAGGCGGAGTTGGCCCAGATGGCCTTCACCGTGACGACACCGACGACTTGGTCGCGGTTGGTCTGGTAGATGGGGAAGCGGGAGTGGCCGCTGGTGACGATTTTACGCCAGTTGATTTCCTCGGGGTCCTCAAGGTTGAGGAAAACCATCTTGGGGCGCGGGGTCATGATGGCGGTGACGGGGAGCTGATCGAGCTCGAGCACGCCGGCGACCATCTCGGTTTCGGTGGTGTTGAACACGCCGGAGCGCAGGCCCTGTTGCACGAGGTCGTTGATCTCTCCTTCGCTCACGGGTTGGGAGGCGGTTTTTCCGATGCCGAAGAGCTGGAGAATACGCTCGGTCATCCAGGTCAGAAGATGGACGAAGGGATGAAAGGTGCGGGAGAAGACGTCCACCGGCCCGGCGACGCGGCGGGCGATTACCTCGGGGTTTGAAAGGGCGATGCGCTTGGGGACGAGCTCACCGATGACGACGGAAGCGATGGTAAGCCCGACGACGACGATGCCGAGGGAGATGGAGGTGGCGTAAGGGGCGAGCAGGGCGATCTTCTCGACGTGGATGACGAGCTGGCCGGCGAGAGTGGCGCCGCCGACCGCGCCGGCGAGGGTGCCGATGAGAGTGATGCCGACCTGCACGGTGGAGAGGAAGCGGGTGGGCTCGTCGGCGACGGCGAGCACGCGGGCGGCGCGGCGGTCGCCATTCTTGGCAAGCTCGCGCAGGCGCGACTTGCGGGAGGAGATAATGGCGGTCTCGGACATCGAGAAGAAGCCATTCGCGAGCAGGAGAAGAAGGAGGAGCAGCAGTTGAGGCAGTGCGGTGAGCATGGACGTTGGCAGAAGAGCATCCTCCGCGCCGGGCGGCGGGGCAATCGGATTTGCGCCGGCGCGGCCCGGCGCCTCCCCGGGCGGGGCTCTTGTATTGATTAATTCGATACAAAAGAGCCCGTCCAAAAAAAACGCGAGATTCTGCTCACTGTGCGCTTGCAAACAAAACGCGTCCGTGAAAAGTCCTGATCACGCAGTCAACATTACTGCGTGGTGTCCGACAATTTTTAACAAAGAAATGTCGGGTGTCATACCAGAACCAAAACAAAGGATAAAACATCATGGCTACTGCCAAAAAGAAACCGGCCGCTCCTGCAAAGAAAGCTGCCCCTGCCAAGAAAGCCGTCGCGGCCAAGAAGCCCGCCGCTAAGAAGCCTGCTGCTAAAAAGAAGTAAGGCCCTAAGCGACGAAGTCTCTTCGTCCCTGCGAGCCGCCGCTCTCCGAAAGGGGGGCGGCGGTTTTTTTGTGCCCGCCTGCCCGACCTGTTGGAAGGAGGTTCGCCGCTCAGTTTTGCCAGAAGCCGGAGTGGGGCTTGTCGCCCGCGCCGACGCCGGTGAGCTCGCCTTCCTCCTCGGCCTCGATGCGCTCGTCCTCGGACTTCGATTCGAGCGGGGCGAAGCGTTCGGAGCTGAAACCGAGCTCCTGCTGGCCTTGATGGAAGGGATCTTTGGGGTTGGTGAGCTCCGCGAGGAGAAGGCCCACGGTGGCGGAGTCGCCGCCCTTGACCACCTTTTCGCGGCCGAGGAACACCTCACGGATGGTGTAGGTCACGCCCTTCACCGGCAGTTGCTTGTAGATGGCGCGGATGAGTGCAGGGAAGGTGTCGTTGATGCAGACGACTTTCTGGCCTTTGATCATGACGGTGAGAGTAAAGGGATGAGGGACGGAGCGGAAGCGGGGAATCGAATGTCTGGGAACCGGCCTACTCGATGCGCCCTTCGTCGAAATCAATCAGGTCGGGCACGCTGATGATGCGGCCGATGCGATCGGTGCAGCCCATGGCGGTGAGGGCCTCGGCGAGGAACTTGCGGCCCTCCTCGCTCATACCGCGCTGAACGAGCTCGCGGTTCCATTTGACGGCGCGCACATCGGCGGGGAGCAGGGCGCGCAGGCCGGACTCGACGCCGGCCTCGTCGTCGGGCGAGGTGGCGTGGACGAGTTTCTCCACGGCGGCGGGGTCAATGCTGAGATGGAGACAGAGGAAGCGGTCGAGCCCGCGCTTGTAGTTTTTGGCGTAGCTGGCGGGGAGGGTGCCGTGGGCTTGCACGTAGCGGCACTTGGCGAGAAAGCGGGGCAGGTAGAGCAGGCCGGTGGCGGGGTGGGGCTGGTAGGGCGAGGGCAGGCAGGTGAGGACCTCGCCAGTGGAGCCGGGAATGGGTTTGGACAACATGGGCGACACCGCAACGCCCCGCGCGCGGCGGGTCAAAGCAACTTCGCGTCGGGCTGGCTTGCGGCTTAAGCGCGCTTTGCTATGGGTGGTCGGATGAATCCTCTTCGCCGTTTTTTTAGCTGGGTTGCCGTGAGTCTGACTGCGGCCGCTTTCGTTTCTCCGGCATCCGCTCAACTCTCCAAGGATGCAGTGAAACTTTATGCCGAGTTGTGTGCGTCGTGCCACGGCGCGAATCAGGAGGGCGGCACCGGCACCAGCCTGGTTGACGGTATATGGAATCGCGGCAAGGGCGACGATGCCCACATCGCTCGCATGATCACGGAAGGGTTGCCCGAGCTCGGTATGCCGGCCTTCGGCGCGACGCTGGATGCAGGCCGGGTGCGGGCATTGACGGTGTTTTTGCGCGAGAAGGAGATTCGCGCAAAGGAGAAGGGCACTAGCTACGCCAAGCCGAAGCGGGACGAGGTGGTGAAGAGCGAGCTCCAGGCCTTCCGGGTGGAGACAGTGGTGGAGGGGCTGGATGTTCCTTGGTCCATCACGTTTCTGTCGAAGGGCGGCGGGGCTTTGATCACGGAGCGCAAGGGAGACCTCCGCGTAGTCCGGGAGGGCAAGCTGCTGCCGGAGCCGGTCCGCGACACGCCGAAGGTCTTTGCGCAGGGACAGGGTGGTTTGCTGGCGGTCGCGGTGCATCCCGATTATGCCTCCAACGGCTGGGTTTACCTCGCCTTCAGCGACCCGGGGGCCGACGGCACGGCGATGACGGCGGTGGTGCGCGGGCGCATCCGCGACGGAGCCTGGGTGGACGAGCAGGAAATCTACCGCGCCCCCCGTGCGCTTTATCGCAAGGGTGGAAACCATTTTGGCACGCACCTGGTTTTTGATCGCGGGTATCTCTATTTCTCCATCGGCGAACGCGGCGCGCAGGACAATGCCCAGGACCTCACCCGCCCCAATGGAAAAATCCATCGCGTGCATGACGACGGCCGCGTGCCGGCGGACAATCCTTTCCTTAAAACCCCGGGCGCGCTGCCCACCATCTGGAGCTTCGGGCATCGCAACCCGCAGGGAGTCGCGTTGCGGGCGGCGGCGGGCGGCGGTGATCCCGAGCTTTGGGCAACCGAGCACGGCCCGCGCGGCGGCGATGAACTTAACCTCATCCGCAGCGGGGCCAACTTCGGGTGGCCGTTGGTGACCTTTGGCATGAATTACAACGGCACGCCGGTCAGCGCCGATTCATCGCGGCCGGGACTTGAGGCGCCGGTCCTGCACTGGACCCCGAGTATCGCGGTAAGTGCGATCACCTTCTACGAAGGCACGCGGTATCCGGAGTGGCGCGGCAACCTGTTTGTCGGCTCGCTGGCGCAGCAGGAGCTGCGGCGTCTGGTGTTAAAGGGCGACGACGTCGTGTCGCAGGAGGTTTTGTTTCGCGGAATTGGTCGTATTCGCGACGTGACGGTGGGGCCGGATGGCCTGCTCTACCTCTGCATGGAGGGGCCGGGTCGCGTGGTGCGCCTGGTGCCGGTGGAGTAGGGCGCCGCGCGGCTACAACTTTGCCAGGGCGGCGCGGGCGCGCTCCTTGGCTGATTCGTCGTAGAGTTCCACCGAGGGCAGGGCGAGGCCGGTCGAAAAGCTGGCCCGGGCCTCCGTCTTGCGCCCGGCGGCGAGGTAGGCGAAGCCCAGCTCGAGGTGGTGCGGCACGCGGGCGGGGGCGAGGGCGACGGCTTTTTGCAACTGCGCGATCGCCTCATCGAGCGAGGCGGCGGGCAGTCCGCCATAAACCAGGCGGATAAAAAACCGGGTGGTGCCGCCGAGCGAGGCGACTTCGTAGTGCCAGCGGCCGAGGACATGGTGGGCCCAGTCGTAAGTGGGGTCGAGGGCGAGGGCGCGTTCGGCCTCCAGCTTCACCAGACGGGAGTATTCGATCTTGGAGCGGGTGTCGCTAAAAACGCCCATTTTGCCGTGGCAAACGGCGAGGGAGAGCACGTTGACGGCGTTGTCCGGCTGGAGGGCGACGGCGCGTTTGGCGTAGGCGAGGGCTTTCTCGGCCTGGGCCTTTTTCGCGGCTTCGTCCGGCACCACGAGACTCAAATCGGACAGCTGCTGGGCGATTTTTTGCAGCGTGACAGGGTTGTCGGGCTGGAGTTTATCGGCGGCCAGGTAGAGCTCGAGGGCGCGGGCGACGTCGAAGCGGGCCTCGGCGGCCCGGGCATCCATCAAGAGCGATTCCGCCGAGGGCGTAGTGACCTCGGACCGTGCGAGCGGCGATAGGAAGAAAAACACGCCGGCGATGAAAAGCTGCGTGAAGCGTTGGATCATGGGTCGGGGTTGAGTGACCTGCTTCGCAGTGAGCGGTTCCACGCGGGGCGCGGGTGGCCTAGAACAACTGGGCGATACTCGCGATGTAGGCATCGAACCAGTGGTATCCGCCCAGAAAATACACCGCGCCGCCGGCGGCCAGCATGGGGCCGAAGGGCACCTGCACGCCGAGGCCGAGCTTGTCCGCCGTTTGCCCCTCGGCGAGCTCGGCGCGCGGGGCGATGGGGGCGGATTTGCCGGAGAGCTTTTGCCAAAGCATGGCCAGGCCGATCCAGACGGTTCCGAGAATGGCTCCGCCGAAGACCGCGAAAATCGCGCCGCGCCAGCCGCAGAAGGCGCCGATAGCGCCGAGGAAGGTAACGTCCGCGAAGCCCATCGCTTCCTTGCGCAGGAGGGCTTCGGCGGTGACGGCGATCCAGAGGATCAAGCCGGAGCCGATGAGCAGACCGAGCAGGCCGGTGAGTCCGGCGCGCAGGTGTGCGACGAGCGGGAGATCGGCGGACACACTGTGCAAAACCGGAAAGATAAACGAAAGAATCACGCCCAGGATACCGAGCCACGTGGTGAAGGCCTCGGGGATGATCATGTGGTCGAGGTCAATGAACGTCGCGCAGATCAGGCCGCTCAGAAAAACCATGCCGATGGCGGCCTTGGCGGGTGGGAAGAGCATCGCGCAGGCGAGAAAGAGACCGGCGGTGAGCAACTCGATGAAGGCGTAGCGAAAGGAGTAGGGTTTGCCGCAGCAACGCGCTTTGCCGCGCAGGAGAAACCATGAGAGCACAGGAATGTTGTCGAACCACGCGATGGGTTTGCCGCAGGCGCAGTGCGAGCCGGGGTGAACGATGGATTTACCGGCGGGCACGCGGTAGATGACGACGTTGAGAAAACTGCCGACAATGGCCCCGAAGCAGGCGGCGACGGCAGGGAAAAACCAGGGGAACTCGGCGGCGAAGGCGGCTAGATCGTAATTCATGCGGCGAATTTGCGGAGATTTTTCAGGGCCAGTTCGAGATCGTGCGGAAGTGGTGCGGTCAAGGTGAGGGGCTCGCGGGTGGCGGGATGCCGAAGCGTGAGGGTGGAGTGGTGGAGGGCAAGCCGGTCGAGCAAAGGACGCTCGTCGTCGCGGCCCTTGTAGCCGCGTTTTAGACCGGAGAGGAGCAGGTCGCCGGGCACGCCGTAAAGCGTGTCGGCGAGCAAGGGTGCGCCGCTGGCGGCGAGGTGGAGCCGGATCTGGTGGGCGCGGGCGGTGGAGTGGGAGGCCTCGACCCAGATGAGGGCGCGGCCGTTGCGATCATGAAAGCGTTCGAGCACGCGGAAGGTGGTGAGGGCGGGTTTGCCGCCGCGCTTGCGGTAGGTGGTCATGCGGCCGGCGTGGTCCTCGTGTTCGCCGACGCAGAGCTCGACCGCGAAGTCGTTGGGCAACAGTCCGGAGGCATCGCGTAGCGGGGCAGCGACACCGGCGCGAGCGCGCAGGATCTCGGGCGGGTCTAGCTCGGCGGCGGGCAGGACGAAGGCGAGGCCATGAGCGGTGATGGTGACGGTTTTAGACTGGAACTGGCCGGAGATGGCATCGAGGGAAGGTTTGTCTTTGGCGAAGAGCCAGACGCCGCTCGTTTCAGGCTCGGGCCGGTGGGCGGGCGCCGCGCTTTTGCCGTGACGGGCCTGGATGGCGTGGATCAAACCGGCGGTGGTCGGCTCGCCGCCGGTTTTAGCAAAGGCGAGCACGGCATCATCTTCGTGCAGCAAGGGCGGGAGCGTCATGGACGGCAAAAGGTGGGGCACGAGGCGGCACGGGGGCGAGCAGGAAGAGGAGGCACCTGGCCGCGGCTGGTGATGGGAAATGCCCCGAGGCGTGACGAACGGGTTACGGCGAGGTGAAGACGAGGTGACGGGCTGGTGTCGGGCTTGAAGCACAGCGGGTGGCGGGCATCGAGTGGTGGCGCGGCGTATTTCCGCTGCCATTACACCACGTTTTTCACTATCTCCATGCCCGCGCTTAGTTTTGCCCCCGCTCTCTCCCTGCTGATGGCCTTTGGCCAAGGCTCGCCGGTGCAGCCGCTGCGCACCTTGATGCGCACGACCGGACGGCGCTTTAACCCGCCGCGCCGGGAGGTGCTGTCCTCGGCGGCGGGTCCGGCGGTGCGGGCGGTGCTGGCGGCCGGCATAGCCGGGGCGGAGTCGCTGGCAACGGTAAGGGTGGAGCGACGCAAGGGACCCGTGCCCACGATTGTGCTGGGCGGCTTCGTGCCGGATGCGGCCGAGCAGGTGTATCTGTTGCGCGGCCACCTGGTGCGGCAGGGAAGTGTGTATTATGTGGATTACTCGCGGACGCATTTTTCGCTCGAATTGATATCCGCGCAACTGGACGACCTGAGCGCGGAGGTAACGGCGCGTGAGGGTGCGGCGCCGGTGGTGGTGGCGGTGAGTTTTGGCGCGGGCGTGGTGCTCGATTGGTTGCGCCGTGCGCGCCTGGCGGGCCGCAGTCCGGTGGTGGGCGGTTTGATTCTGGTGAGTCCGGTGTGTTCGGTGGACGACCTGCTCGCGCCGGGCGAGGCGAAGCCCTCCACGCTGCTCGGGCGCGCAGTGAAGCCGATGCTGGAGGCCAAGGGAGATGTGCCTTCCGAGGCGGTGGAGCGGGCGCGGGTGATTTTTGCCCGCATGTTTGAGGCCGGTGCCCAGAACAAGGCCGCGCTTTCATTGCTTCTGACTCGAGCCGAGCTCGCCGAGGTCCGCGACGCTGTAATGGCGACGATCGCGGGAATCTCTCCCCAAGGCGCGGTGGAGCGGGTGCGTGCGCTGCGGGATATGGCGTCGCCGTCGAGCTATTTGACGCCCGAGTTATTGCCGCTCTCTGATGCGCCGGCGTTGATCCTTTACGCTGAGAAAGAAGGGGCGGTTATCACCGCATCCTCTCCAGCGAAGGCCGCGCTGATCCAATCGTGCCGGGCGTTTTTCCCCCGTGGTGAATGCCTCGTCGTTTCGAACCCGCGCGGCACGCCGGTGCAGCACGCGTCGCTCCTTTTTCACGTGGCGAACTTTCATCCCTATTTTGGTCGTTTTTACCGTGCGCTTCGAGGCCGTAAACTCTTGAAGCCGGCATGAACCCGACCTTAGTGTCGGCGCCGAAGGAATCGCCCGCAGCCAATCTGGCCACGGGTGGGCCACACATGCCGCCAATCTCCCAGTCCTTGGTCGCGTTTGGTGCCGGCGTTTTGGCCGGACGCGCTTCGCGCAAGCTGAAGACCAAAGGCTGGGCGCAGAGGGCGCAGGAGAAGCACCGCCTGGGTTTGCAGCGGGCCTTGTCCACCACGACCTATGGCAAGCAGTTCGGGATCGAGCCGGGCATGAAGCTGCGCGCCTGGCAGGAGCGGGTCCCGCTGTGCGCGTATGAGGGCTTCGCGCCTTTCATCGAACGCATGAAGCAGGGTGAGGCGGATGTGCTTTGGCCGGGGCGGTGCAGTTTTTATGCGGTGTCGTCGGGAACCACGGCGGGACGCACCAAGTATCTTCCTATCACCGACGAGATGTTGTCGCATTTCCGCAAGGCGGGGCTGGATTCGCTGCTCTTTTTTGCGGCGCGGGCCGGCGGGTCGGAGGTGTTTCTCGGCAAACATCTTTTTCTTGGCGGTGCGACCACGCTGGCTCCGCTCCCGGAGGCGTCCGATCACCCGGCATTTGCCGGAGACCTTAGCGGCATCACCGCGCTGAACATGCCCGCGTGGGTGGAAAAATTTCTCTACGAGCCGGGCCGCGAAATCGCCCAGATGAGTGACTGGCCGGAGAAGATCAACGCCATCGCCAAACGGTGCGTCGGGCGCGATATCACGATGGTGGCGGGGATTCCGAGCTGGGTCTTGATCCTGGCGACTGCGGTGATGGAGGAGTCGGGCCGCCGCGGTTTCCCGGCGACGACCCTGAAGGAAGTATGGCCGAATTTGAAGTGCCTCGTGCATGGTGGCGTGCCGATCGGACCGTTTGCGGAAGAGCTGCGAAAAGTGTGCGGGGAAGGAGTGAGTTTCCACGAGGTGTATCCCGCTTCGGAGGGCTTTATCGCCGCGCAGGATGCCGGGCCGGAGGCGGGTTTGCGGCTGATGGCCGATGCGGGGATTTATTACGAGTTTCTCCCGCTGGCGGAGTATGACGAGGCGGTGCTGGATCAACTCGGGGCACGGACGGTGCCGCTTTCCGGCGTGAAGCCCGGGCTCGATTATGTGTTGATCATGACGACGCCGGCGGGCCTTTGCCGCTACGTGATCGGCGATGTGGTGCGTTTTGTTTCGGTCGAGCCGGCGAGGTTGGTTTACTCGGGGCGCACGAGGCTGCAGTTGAGCGCGTTTGGCGAACACGTGATCGAAAAGGAGCTCACGGATGCACTCACGATCGTGTGTCACCGGAACGGCTGGCAGGTGGTGAATTTTCACGTCGCGCCGATTTTCGTGAGTTCACTCATCGGGCAAAAGCGGGGCAGTCACGAGTGGTGGCTGGAGCTGCATCCCGGTTCCGAGGCCACGCCAACCGGCCCGGTGCTGGCGCAGGAGCTCGATGTCGAGCTGCAACGCCTGAACGATGACTATGAGGCCAAGCGCAAGGGCGGCGGGTTGCAGATTCCGGTTGTGAGGCTGGTAATGCCCGGCGTGTTTGAACACTGGCAGCGCGGCGTGGGGCGGTGGGGCGGGCAGAACAAAATGCCCCGCTGCCGGGGCGATCGGGAAATCGCCGATGAGCTGGCCAAAATCGCCCGCTTTCATGATTCGGAGTGATGGTGACGAGGCTGGTTGCCGGAGGCGGTCAAGGGTTAGGAAAATATTATGGCCGGCTCCGAAAACTTGGCACGGTGGCTGCTAAGCTGAATGTGTTCTTAAAAACACTTCCCTGCCTCGGCAGGGTTTAGGGGTAACATGGAGCCCGGTTGATTCCGGGCTAGAATAGTAAAGGGCCCGCCGTTTAGGGGTATTCGGCGGGCCCTGATTTTTTTAAGGCAATTCGCTGGTTTCCGGCACTACCGGCTCAGCTTGGGAGTCGTAGTATTTTACGTAATAGGCAGTGGCGGCTCCGGCGATGACGAAGCCCAGAACCAGCCATATCCAGGGGCTAATGGGCTTCCGGCGTTTCCCGGCGCGGACCTGAACTCCGCGCTGTTTAAGCGAAGCGGGCCGGGCGGTGGGCGTAGCAGCGGTGCGCGTGGCCGGGTCACCTGGGTCGGCCGAGGGTGCTGGCCTCGCGCCGACCTTCTCAACGGGAAGGTGCGGTGCCGGAAGCATCTCGTAGAAGTTGTGCCTGCGATGCGGGCGGGCGATTCCGGCCTCGGTGATGATGGACCAGGCGCATTGAGCGTTCGCGGCATCCAGAATTCGCGCGTGGTTATTCAACGCTTCGGCCGGGAGGGTCGCTAGATTGGTCGTGAGGGAAATGGTTTGAAACCAGCGGTCCTTGGCAAATTTCCGTCGAAAAATCAGTATTACCGAGTCGTCAGCGAAAGTTTGGCCTATGGGTGGTTGATTTCGAAGGTCTTTACCCATGATCTCCATGGTGTGTTCGATCTTCAGTGGATGGTTTATATACCACGGGGCGCGACGCTCTTCGGCCACGGGTCTGGGTAACGCCAGCAGAGCGAAGGAGGGTGGCAGGGCAACGGCGCAGCGACCGCCGCCACGGGTCAAGTCCACGAGGCGGCGCACACGATAAATCTCAATTGTGCGAATCACATTGCGCTCGCGATCATCCAGGCAATTGAGCGGCGACTCGTTCTCGGCGTCTCCATATCGGGCGGCGAAAAAATCGGTGCGTGTGAGTTGGTGGTTTTTTGCCCCGGCGAGCTCCATCTCGCTCCGAAAGGCGTCGGCGTGGTGACCGGTGAGGCGTTGGCGGATGCGGAGGATCGAAGACGCACCCCGGGTGTCGAGCAGGAGCGTCTCGTGGATTTCCTGGGTATCGCCGAGCGGCGAGGTCGCAGCGGGCGGCACCTGGAGTGCGCTGGTGGAAGAAGTCACGGGCAACCCGAAGCCCAAGGGGGCGAGCGCGCGCCCGAGCGGTCCGCCGCCTTGGGCGCGCACCGTTGCGTCCACCCACCTTGTCTTTCCCTCCAAGGTAAACTCGACCACGACGTGGTTGAACAAATCCGGGGCAGGCAACATCTCAGGCAGACGCGGGCCGAGCTTGGAGCTGACGAGCACGGGGCGGGCGGCGACACCGAGCCGGCCGAGCAGGTGGCAGAGGAGGAGAGAGAGGTCTTTGCAATCGCCGTAGCGACGGCGCAGCACTTCGCCGGGTGAGGCCGGCATCTGACCGTCGAGTTCCAGATTCACGTTCAGGTAGCGGAAGTGATCTTGAACCAGACGCAGGGCCAGTTCCACGCGACTACCTGGCGTCGCGCCCTCTGACTCGATGCGACGGATCTCCGCCGCGAGTCCCTCCTCTCCTTTGTCGGCGGGCCAGGCGGCGTGAACACTGTGCGCCACGACGCTCCAATCAGGCAGATCGGAGACTTGAAGCCACGGTTCGGGCAGCAGCCACGGCGGCGTCTGTTCCTCGGCCGGCGGGCGTTCACGCAGCGAACCGCGCCATACCCAGCGAATGAGGCCTTGGTCGCTGCCTTGGCCGGCTTCGCCGATTTCCGGTGCGCCCACTGCGGCGGCGGAAAGGTGGCGCAGGCCTCTCGCGGGTCGGTGCAACACGGACCATTCGTAGCGATCAATCGCATAGTTGCCCGGCAGGAAAAGCATTCGGTGGCAATACTCCGCCAGCAGGAGCGGACGATGACTCAGGGTGTAGGCGACCTCGAGGCAGTCGCCGGGACGCACGTCGTCGAAGAGCGTCAGCAGGGTGTAGTGCTCTTGCAGGACAAAAGACCCCAGCCCTTCCTCTCGTGTCACGACCCGGACCTTCGAGGGGTCGGCGTGCTCGGTGACTTCCTCGCCGCGCCGGACCCGCAGGGCGTGCAGGGCGAGGCGTTGGGTAGTTAGGTTGAGGTCGAGCCGCCACCGGGAGAGCTGTTGCACCGCCTGCATGGATTCCAGCCGCAGCACAATGCGGGTGAAGCTGCAGTTGATCTCGGCGTGAAGTTGCTCGTGGTGAAGCAGGCAGGTGAGGGCGTCGTCGTTCTGCCTCGGCGCGGCGCGGTCGAAATCAAGTATGTCTGCCCAGGAGGGGTGGGGCTCGAAAGTGACCCGTCCCTCGAGCAGGGATGGGATCCCAAGGGGGGCTGGGTAAGCTGCGAAAGAGGGGACGGGTGCCATGAATTACGACGGTGCCGGAGAATGAGCAAAGCCGCAGTGAGACGGCGAGAATAACCAATGCCGACACCAAACTTTGACGCGGTTCTCCGGCGCCAAGATATTCCCGGAAAATCGGTGCTCCTCAGAGCACGCTTGCCACGAGCGCCTCGTAGTCGGCGGTCTCCATCGCGCCGACCTTGCGGTGGCGCAGGCGGCCTTCGCGATCAATCAAGAACGTGGTGGGGATGCCCTCGATTCCCCCGAAAGCGGCGATGATCTCGGGCGTGGCCAGTGCAACCGGATAGTTGATGCCCTTTGAGGAAACGAACTTCGTCACGACACCGGCACCCTGTTGATCCACGGAAACGCCGACGATAACGAGGCCGCGCTCGGCATACTTTTTCTGGAGAGCGATGTAGCCGGGGATTTCGTGGACACACGGGCCGCACCAGGTGGCCCAGAAATCGACCACGACGACCTTGCCCTTAAGCTCCTCGCTCCCGACAGGCTTGCCGTCGAGCGTGGTCAATTGCCAGGCGGGCGCGACTGACAGCACGGGCAAGACGTTGGCGGCGGCCGGAGCTGCAGTCGGCGTGGATGCTTCGAGGCGGTTGCAGGCCGGAAGGAAAGCGGTCGCGGCAACGCCGAGCGTGAGCGAGCCGAGAAGACGGGCGATGGTGGCGGAGGCGTGTTTCATAGACGTAAACGTAGGCATGAAACTGAGAGTCGCCAACGCGCCGACATATTCCCGAGGGCTTGGACTCACCCCGGATGGCCAGGACTTCAGCCCGACGGCGTCTCCGCAAGATCGAGACCGAGGATTTCGATGAACTTCTTCATCGCCGGGGTGAGCACGCGGCCCTTGCGGTTGAGGATGGCGAGGGGACGTGTGAACTCCCGTCCCTTAAGCAACAACATCGCGAGGCTGCCGGAGCGCACTTCTTGCTGCACCGTCGCCTGGGGGACGATGGCGATACCGTGGTCAATTTCGACCGCGCGCTTCACCGTCTCGATGTTGTCGAACTCCATCACGGGATCGCAGTCCACCTTCTGCTCGCGGAAGATTTGGTCCACTGCCTTGCGGGTGGGGATGTCGGGGTCGAAACCGATGAATTTCTGTCCCGCCAACTCCGCAACCGACACCTCGCCTTTTTTGGCCAGCGCGTGGCTCGGGTGGGTGATGAGCACAAGACGATCGTTGCGGAAGGGATGAATCTCGATCTGGCGCTGTTTTTGAGGGAAGGCGACGAGTCCGAAGTCCACCGAGTTATGCAGGATGTCTTCGTAAACCAGATTGGAGCGGCGGTATTCCACCCGCACATTAACCGAGGGGTAGTCGTGCAGGAACTTTTTGATAAAGGGCGGCAATTCGTGGAGCCCGATAGAGTAAATGGTGGAAATACGAATGGTGCCGCTGATGACCTTCTTTAGCTCCATGAGGTCGGAGCTGAGCTTATCGTAGGTGTGAAGTATCTCCTTAGCGGACTCGTAAACCTGGCCTCCTTCGCGGGTGAGTTGAAACTGCTTTTGGCTGCGATCAATAAGCAGGGCTTTAAAATGTTTTTCCATCGCGCGGGCCTGCTGGCTTACCGCTGATTGGGTGATATCATTGATCTTCGCCGCCTTGGAAAAGCTCTTGGTTTCCACCAGATCCGCGAAGATTTTAAAGTTCTCGATTTGCATGGTGATAAAGGGGTGATTACCAGTCTTGCTATAACAGATTCTAATCATTCGGCAAACGATTTAAGCCAACTAATACATGGTTACCTATGAAGAGTTTTCGGTTCGGGCGGCGGCCGTCGAGGCGCGGATCGCGGCTGCTTGCCATGCGGCGGGGCGGCCACCCGGTGAGGTGCGCCTGCTCGCGGTGACCAAGACCCATCCGGCGGATGCGGCGCGCTTCGCGGCCCGGCACGGTTTGTCAGCGGTGGGCGAAAATCGCGTGCAAGAGGCGGCGGCTAAGCGCTCAGAGCTCGCGGCGGAGCTCCCGGCTTTGCGCTGGGAGCTGATCGGCCACCTGCAAAGTAACAAGGCCGGTCTGGCGGCGGCGACCTTCGACTGTATCCAAAGTGTGGATTCAGAAAAACTCGCGCGCCGCCTCGATGCGGCGGCGGGGGAGCTGGGCAAAACGCTCGCGGTGCTGTTGCAGGTCAACGCCGGTCGCGATCCCGCCAAGTTCGGCGCAGAGATAGAGGACGCGCCGCGTCTGCTGGAGGCGGCGCTGGCCTGCCCGCATTTGCGGGTCGAGGGCTTGATGACGATCGCGCCGCTGGGCGCTCACGAAACGGAGACTGCGGAGCACGCCCGGCGGACTTTTGCGAACCTGCGTGAGATGCGAGACGATTTCCGGACGCGCCACGGCGTTTCCCTCCCCGAGCTTTCGATGGGTATGAGTGGTGATCTTGAAATCGCGATCGCCGCCGGCAGCACTTGCCTGAGGGTAGGAACGGCGCTCTTCGGCGGGCGCGGGTAATTCCAGGGCCGGCGCCTTGGCCGTCTGCCTTCGTTCAGCGCCGTGCTGCCATCAGGGCGCTGGGAGGCACGCCGTGCACGGCTCGGAAGCAGCGCGAAAAATGGAACGGGTCGTCCATGCCCACATGCGTCGCCGCATCTTGCACCCGGCTTCCCTTTTCCAGCAGAAAGGCGGCGGCGAGGGCCATCTTGCGGCGGCGTAAATATTGGTGCGGGCTCACTCCGAGGAAGCGCCGGAAGAGCCTGCATACGCTCGATGCCTCCAGGCCGGCCGCCGCGGCGATTTCATCCAGCCCGCGCCACTCGGCGGCGTGGGCGTCAATGAGCGCGCGGCAACGTTCAAAGTTTTCCCGTGCGCCTTCCGGCGCGGCTTTCTGGCCCACGCTCGCGCCCAGGGCGGGGGACTCGCCGATTTGCAGCAGCAACACCTCGGCGAGGCGGCTGCAAATCGCCACCGACGCCGTTCCGTTGCGCCGGCCTTCGCGGGTAATCAGTTCCGCCACTTCGCGCAGTTCGCCCAGAGCGACGAGCCGGCGGGCGCGGCCGTGCAGTAATCCGGCGCGCGTCAGCGCGCGGGTGGCACCCGGACCCGCCAGGGCGAAGAAAAACTTCTCCAGCGGCGCGTCCGCGTCCGTCTCGATCCGGCAGGCGGTGCGGGGGCTGCTGGCGAAGCACACCCCGGGCTCCAGCCGGTGCGCGGTGCCGTCGAGCCAGCAATGCCCGCGCCCGCCCACCACCAGCTCGATCACCATGTAGGGATAGCGGGTGCGCGCCACGGTATAGTCCGGCCGGCAGCGCTCCCAGCCGCCCAGCACTACGGCCAGTTTCTCGCGCCATGGTCCGGCGAGTTGAAGGAAAAAGGTGCGGCTGTCCGCCACTTGGGAGGCGAGCAGGGTGGGGTCGGGAGGAGAGCCGATTTTATCCATGTCGTGGTTGGTAACGTCCATTCACAGAAAGACAAAATATGCTAAAGTGAAAGGGTTGATATTCGACATATCAGCTTGTTGCCCCGCCACCCCGCACTCGCCCGCCCTATTTGTTTCAGCGTCTCAAATCATCAAAACCATGTCCTCAATCAAAAAACTCCCCAAGAAGAGCGTTTACCTCGTCGCCAACGGCGACCTTCGCCAGACGGCGAACGAAAAGTGCTGGCCCGCCCAGGCCGCCATGGAAAAACAACTGGCCGAGGTCGTCGCCTCGTTCGGCTACAAACTCGTCCGCGCCCACCCCTACAAAAAAGACGTGAAGCACGGCTTCATCGGCTCCCAGAAAGAGGGCATGGAGGTATTCGCCACCATCGACCCGAGCGCCCCGCTCATCGTCGCCGAGTGCGTCTGGCAGTATTCGCATCATCTGCTCCACGGCCTTATCTCCCACAAGGGCCCGATCCTCAACGTCGCCAACTGGTCCGGCACCTGGCCCGGCCTAGTCGGCATGCTCAACCTCAACGGCTCCCTCACCAAGGCCGGCGTCAAATACTCCACTCTCTGGAGCGAGAACTTCGACGATAATCTCTTCCTCGGCGGTCTCGAAACCTGGCTCAAGGGCGGCGCGGTCAAACACAAGACCGCCCACGTCAAGGCTCTCGCCAAGGCCACTGTTCCCCCGAAGGCCAAGGCCCTCGCCAAGAAACTCGCCGACGAGCTGCGCGTGAAGAAGTCCATCATGGGCGTCTTCGACGAAGGTTGCATGGGCATGTATAACGCCATCATTCCCGACGAGCTCCTCTTCCCCACCGGCGTTTACAAGGAGCGTCTCTCCCAGTCCGCTCTCTACTACGCCACCACCCAGGTCTCCGACGCCGAGGCGCTTGAGGTGTTAAACTGGTATAAGAAGAAGGGCCTCAAGTTCCACTTCGGCACCGACGAGGCCACCGAGCTCACCGAGCGCCAGGTCCTCCTCCAGTGCAAGACCTACATCGCCGCCGTGCGCATCGCCGACGACTATGGCTGCGAGACCATCGGCATTCAGTATCAGCAGGGGCTCAAGGACCTCCTCCCCGCCTCCGATCTCGTCGAGGGCACGCTCAACTCCACCGAGCGTCCTCCGGTCAAACGCGCCGACGGCTCCATCATTCGCGGCGGCGAGCCCATCCCCCATTTCAACGAGGTGGACGAGTGCGCCGGTCTCGACGGTCTCTTCACCGATCGCGTTCACAAGGCCCTCAATCAGCCCCGCGCCAATACCCTCCACGACCTGCGTTGGGGTGATTGGGACAAGTCCGGCACCACCGACGAATACGTCTGGGTGTTCCTCATCTCCGGCAGCGCCCCGGCCGATCACCACGTCGGCGGCTGGGCGGGGTCCGATTCGCTTCGCCAGCCCGGCATGTATTTCCGTCTCGGCGGCGGCACCCTTCGCGGTATCGCCAAGGTCGGCGAGATCATCTGGAGCCGCGTTTTCGTGGAGAACGGAAAACTCAAGATGGACCTCGGCCGCGCCAAGGTCATCAGCCTCCCGCAGGCCGAGACCGACCGCCGCTGGAAGGAGACTACCTACCAGTGGCCGATCATGCACGCCGTCACCTACGGCGTCTCCCGTGACCAGATGATGGCCCGCCACAAGAGCAACCACATCCAGGTCGTCTACGCCAACAGCGCCAAAGACGCCGACCTCGCGCTCTACACCAAGGCCGCGCTCGCCGCCGACCTCGGCATCGAGGTGTCGCTCTGCGGCACCAAGGCCGACGGCAAGGCGTTCTGATTTTGAAGTAGCGAGTGGTGAGTAGTGGGTAGCGAGTAGCGCGGAAGCGCTTCCCGACTTATACTCGCTACTCACGACGCGCTCCTCGCTCCTTTTCTTCCCCCATGTCCCTCGACTCCCTGCTTTCCCTCTCCCACCAGCTCGGTCGCGAAGAGCGCCGTCTCGCCATCCTCGGCGAGGGCAACACTTCGATGCGCCACGACGCCGACACCTTCACGGTGAAGGCCTCCGGCTCCAACCTCGCCACGCTCGCTGTCGCCGGCACCGCGACTTGTCGCTTCGATAAACTCATTCCGTTGCTCGCCGCCGAGGGCATGACCGATGTCGCCGTGGACGAGGCCCTCTTCGCCGCGCGCGTCTCGACCGAGATGAAGAAGCCGTCCGTCGAAGCGATTTTCCACTCCTACCTGCTCACCCTTCCCGGCGTGAACTACGTCGGCCACACGCATCCCATCGCAGTCAACGCGCTGCTCTGCTCGAAGCACGCCCGCACCTTTGCAATCCGCCGCCTTTTCCCTGACGAGATCGTCTGCTGCGGGGTCGAGAGTGTTTTCGTTCCCTACACCGATCCGGGCCTGAAGCTCTCCCAAGCAATCAAGTCCGCCACAGAGGACTACATCAAACGCCTCTCGCGTCCGCCCCGCGTGATCCTCCTCGAGAACCACGGTCTCATCGCCCTCGGCGCCACGCCCGAGGCCGTGCTCGCCGCGACACTCATGGCCGTGAAGGCCGCAGAGATTTTCGCCGGTGCCGCCGCCATCTCCGGCGGCGAGCCGCAATTCCTCACCGCCGCCCAAGTCGAGCGCATCGCCGGCCGGCCCGATGAGCACTACCGCCAGAAGGCACTCGGCCTTTAATCCCGAATCCTTCTTCAACCCGCGTTTTGTCCTTTGCGCCACACCTTCGGAGCCACCCCGAAACGCGCCTTGAACGCCGCCGACAAATGAAACGCCGAGCTAAAGCCCACCGCCTCCGAAACCACCTCCAGGGTGGCGGGCGTGGCTCCGAGCAGGCGTTGAGCCCGCTCCAGTCGCAGGCGCATCAGGTATTGTCCGGGGGCGAGACCGGTGCGGCGCTTGAATTCACGCCGGAAACCGGCGTAGCCCACGCCCAGTTCACGGGCCAGCGCGGGCAGGTCCGGCGTCTCGCCGAGTCGCTCGGCCAGGATGCGTTCCGCGCGCCGCACCGCGCGAACGAGAGGAGCTTCTTCGTGTCCGTGGCGACGCAGGCCCTCGACCATCAGGCCGAGCAGACCCAGTCCGCCCGCCGCGTTTTCCGCCGCGCCAGCCGTGTCGAAGGTCTCGTGCAGCCCTGCGATGCTCGCGCCCAGCGCGCCGGGCTCCAGTCCGCGCAGCACTCCGCAGTTGGCTGGCAGCAGTCCCGCCTCCGTGAGGCGTGCCGGCATGGTGCCCTCCAATTCGACCCAATGCTCGCGCCAACCGGTTTTTGCCGTCGGCCGGTAGCGATGCCACTGGCCGGGTGTGATGAAAATCACATCTCCTTGCGTCACTCGCTCGTTCGCTCCGCCCCGGCGCGCGGCGAATTCCCCCGCACCGCGCTCGATCCACACGACCTGCCAGGCTCCGAGCACGCGGCCGTGCTCCCATTCGAAGGCATGATCCGCCGGATGTCCCTTGGGCGGGTAGGCTTCACCGGGAGCATGAGTGATACGTCCGCCCGCCCGCAGGCTCACGCCCCAAAGCCCCGTTTCAGTGCTGGCGGGCAGGTAACGGGCAAAATCAGCGTGGGGTTTTTTCATGGCTCAAATTTCGTATGTTTTGAGCCATTGGCCACATTCTTTTCCTCCGGGCGTTCCGGTAAGGTAGGTTGAACCTCTCTACCCACCATGGCCAAATCCCGCACTGTCTCCGCTTCGTCCAACGCCGCATCATTTGGCGCCGCACGCTCCGCCTACGCCGCCCTCGGCGTAGATGTCGAGGCCGCCCTCGCCACCCTCGCGACCACGCCCATCTCCCTCCATTGCTGGCAGGGCGACGATGTCGGCGGCTTTGAGAAACCCGACGCCACCCTCTCCGGTGGCGGCATCCAGGCCACGGGCAACTACCCCGGCAAGGCCCGCACCCTCGACCAGCTCCGCGCCGACCTCGATCTCGTTTTCAAGCTCCTGCCCGGCCGCCATCGTCTCAATCTTCACGCCATCTACGCCGACTTCGCCGGCAAGTCCGTTGACCGCGATGCCATCGAGCCTAAGCACTTCGCCTCGTGGGTGGACTGGGCCAAGGCCCGCGGCCTCCACGGTCTCGACTTCAACCCGTCCTGCTTCTCGCACCCGCTCGCCGCCGACGGCACGCTCTCGCATCCCGATGCCGCCATCCGCGATTTCTGGGTCGCCCACTGCGCCGCCGCCCGCCGCATCGGCGCATCGTTTGGAAAGACGTTCGGCACCCGCACCGTCACCAATGTTTGGATACCCGACGGCTCCAAGGACACTCCCTTCGACCGTGCCGGCCCCCGCGCCCGCCTCGCCGCCTCGCTAGACCGCGTGTTCGCCCAAAAGCTCAACCCGAAGCACCACCTCGACGCCGTCGAGTCCAAGCTCTTCGGCATCGGCGCCGAATCCTACACTGCCGGTTCGCACGAGTTCTACCTCGGCTACGCGCTCACCCGCGGCAATCTCGCCTACTGCCTCGACGCCGGCCACTTCCACCCGACCGAGTCGCTCGCCGACAAGATCTCCTCCGTCCTCCAGTTCACCCCGGCGCTGCTCCTGCACGTGAGCCGCGGCGTGCGTTGGGACAGCGACCACGTTGTCACCTGCGACGACCCCACCCGCGCCATTTTTGAGGAGCTCGTGCGCGGCGGCTTCCTCGGCCGCACTGCCATCGGCCTCGATTACTTCGACGCCTCGATCAATCGCCTCGCCGCCTGGGTCATCGGCACCCGCGCCGCCCAGAAGGCCCTGCTTTCCGCCCTGCTCGAACCCGCCGCCCGCCTCCGCGCCGCCGAGCAGGCCGGAGACCACACGCTGCGTCTGGCGCTCTTCGAGGAGTCCCGCGCCCTGCCGCTCGGCCTCGTGTGGGATGAGTTTTGCCGGCGCCACAACGTTCCCGCCGGTCTCGCCTTCATGGACGACATCAAGTCCTACGAACGCACGGTCCTCTCCCGACGTTGATCCCTTTTCCCTCCCTTTTTTCCCAACATGTCCAACACCTACAAATACGTTAACTTCCTCTGGGAAGACGCCAAGGCCGCCTCGCTCGATCCCGTCGCACGGCTCGTTTACCGCTCGAACCTGCTCGGCTCCGACCAGCGCATCACCAACACCGGCGGCGGCAACACGTCCTCCAAGCTCTCAGGCAAGGATCCCATCACGGCCAAGGAGGTCGAGGTTCTCTGGGTCAAGGGCTCCGGCGGAGATCTGCGCACCGCCGGTCGCGAGTTCTTCTCGTCCCTCTACCAGGAAAAACTTCTCGCCCTCCAGGGCGTTTACAACGCCCGGGCCGACAAGGGCCTCAAGGCTCCCGCCGAGGACGACATGGTCGGCATGCAGGCCCACGCCACTTTTAACCTCAACCCCCGCGCCTCCTCGATTGATACGCCCCTGCACAGCTTCCTGCCGGGCAAGTTCGTGGACCACATGCACCCGAACGCGATCATCGCCATCGCCGCCTCGGCCAATTGCGAAAAGCTCACCCAGGAAATTTTCGGCGGCCAGATGGCCTACGTGCCTTGGATGCGCCCCGGCTTCGAGCTCGGCCTCGCCATGCAGAAAATCTCCAAGGAGCAGCCCAACGTGAAGGCCATCATGATGGGCCAGCACGGCTTCATCTCCTGGGCCGACGACGACAAGGCCTGCTACACCTGGACCCTCGATCTCATCGAGAAAGCCTCCGCCTACATCGAGTCGAAATACCAGGCCAAGGGCGGCGACGCCAAGGCCTTCGGCGGCCAGAAATTCACCACCCTCCCCGAGGCCCAGCGCCGCGCCGCCTTCGCCGAAATTCTCCCCTGGCTCCGCGGCCAGGTCTCTCAACAAAAGCGTTTCATCGGCACCATTCAGGACGACGAGAAGATCCTTCGCTTCGTCAACTCCAACGACGCCCTCACGCTCGCCGCGCTCGGCACGAGTTGCCCCGACCACTTCCTTCGCACCAAGATCAAGCCGCTTTACGTCGCCTGGGATCCGCAGTGCGAGGACCTCGCCATCCTCAAGAAGAAGCTCGCCACCGGCCTCGAGCTCTACCGCAAGGATTACGCCGCCTACTACGCCTCCTGCAAACGCGCCGATTCGCCTGCCGTTCGCGATCCGAACCCGACCGTTGTTCTCATCCCCGGCCTCGGCATGATCGCATGGGGCAAAGACAAGTCCGAATCCCGCGTCACCGCCGAGTTCTACAACTGCGCCGTCGAAGTCATGCGCGGCGCCGAGGCCATTGACCGCTACATTTCCCTCCCGCAACAGGAGGCCTTCGACATCGAGTATTGGTTGCTCGAAGAGGCGAAGCTCAAGCGCATGCCTGCCGAGAAGGAGCTCGCCCGCCAGGTCATCATCGTCATCGGCGCCGGCTCCGGCATCGGCAAGGAGACCGCCCACCGCCTCGCCCGCGAGGGCGCCCACATTGTGTGCGTCGACCTCAACGCCGCCGCCGCCGAGGCGACCGCCAAGGAAATCACCGACAAATACGGCCTCGGCA
>JAIYBI010000284.1 GCA_027488595.1 Opitutaceae bacterium
CCCCTGCCGTCGCCGCCGTGCTCGCCGAGCTCGACCCGGCCGACGCGCCCATGCGTATCCGCGCCGCCGCTTTTCCACCCGCTTCACCCTGCATCTCATCATGAAACTCGCCCAAGAAATCGAAACGCTCATTCGCGCCCGTTATCCCATCCTCTACGTCGTCACCGGCGAGGAGACCCGCGTGCAAACCGTCCTGCTCGAAATCGCCCGCACCCGGCAAAAAAAGCTTTTCGAGTGGAGCTACACGACCGGGCTCGTCCCCGCCGGCACTTCCATCCAGGCGCAAAAACACCGCAACGCCGCCACCCGCGACCCACTCGTCGCCCTCGATCAGGTGATAGATCAGGTCGAGCCCGCCATCTTCGTCTTCCGCGACTTCCACCCCTTCCTCACCAAGAACAATTTCGCCGTCATCCGTAAGCTCAAGGAAATCGCCCTTCACCTTAAAAACAGCTACAAAACCATCGTCCTCGTCTCGCCGCTCCAAGAGATCCCACCCGAACTCGACAAGGAGATCACCGTCCTGAATTTCCCTCTTCCCGACCGTGCCGAGCTGGGCGCCTTGCTCGACCGTATCGTGGACGACGTGAAACAATTCCGCCAGGTCGCCATCGAACTCGACCCCGCCGGCCGCGACCGCCTTCTCAGCGCCGCCCTCGGCCTCACGTTAAACGAAGCGGAGAACGTCTTCGCCAAGATCATCGTCAAGGACGAGCGCCTCTCCGGCGACGACGTCAACGAGGTCTTCGCCGAGAAGCAGCAGATCATCCGCAAGAGCGGCCTGCTCGAATACTACGCGACCGACGAGAGTTTCAACCACGTCGGTGGCATGGGCATCCTCAAGGACTGGCTCGACAAGCGCTCCATCGCCTTCAGCCGCGAGGCCCGCGACTTCGGTCTGCCGCCACCCAAGGGTATCCTCCTTCTCGGCGTGCAGGGTTGCGGCAAAAGTCTCTGCGCCAAGGCCGTCTCAAGTCTCTGGCAACTCCCGCTCCTGCGCTTCGACATGGGCCGTATGTTCGGCAGCCTCGTCGGCTCCTCCGAAGAGAACGTCCGCAAGGCCATCGCCGTCGCCGAGTCCGTCGCCCCCGCCATCCTTTGGGTGGACGAGATAGACAAGGCCTTCGCCGGCTCCCAGGGCTCGGGCTCCACCGACGGCGGCACCACCGCGCGCGTCTTCGGCACTTTCCTCACCTGGCTCTCCGAAAAAACCGCGCCCGTTTTCGTCGTCGCCACCGCCAACGACATCTCGCAACTCCCGCCCGAGTTGATGCGCAAAGGCCGCCTCGACGAAATCTTCTTCGTAGACCTGCCTGCTGAGGAGGAGCGCGAGCAGATCTTTAAAATTCATCTCTCTCGCCGCGGTCGCCCGCCGGAGCACTTCGACCTGCCCGCGCTCATCTCCGCCTCGAAAGAGTTCAGCGGCGCCGAGATCGAGCAGGCCATCATCAGCGCGCTCTACGACGCCTTTGCCGAAAACGGCAAACTCACCACCGCGCACATCGTCGAAGCCCTCGGCCAGACCGTGCCGCTCTCCAAAACGATGGACGAGCAACTCAGCCGCCTTCGCACCTGGGCCGAGGGCCGCGCCCGCCACGCCAGCGTCCCCCGCAAGCCGGTGGCCGAGCGAGAGCACCGCCGCATGGAATTTTAACTTTCGCTTTGATGCCGCGTGAGGAAACGCCGCGAGCCCGGTCTAATCTGTAACCAATTCCACCACCATATGAGCTGCGTCTGCATCCTTACTCCCGTCGTGATCGCCGCCTGGCCCGCCTTTAGCACCGCCGTCGTGGCCGCCGCCGCGTCCCTCGGCTACAATACGCTCGACGCCGCCACTGCCGAAAAGGTGTCCCGCGCCGTCGCCACCGGCCCGCGCGTGAATCTCGAAATCGCCAACAGCGAGGTCGTCACCGGCAGTCTCGGCCGCGATCAACGCATCTCCGTTTCTCGCGACGGCATCACCGTCACGTTTTCCCGCGATGCCCGAGGCCGCGCCTCGCTCTGCGTGACCGGCAAGGGTCGCAGCGACGCCCAGCTCCAGGCCGCTGGCGAGGAACTTTCCCGCGCCGTCGTGCAGAGTTACGTGTATCAACGTCTCAAGGACGAAATGCAGGCCCGCGAGTTCGTCGTCGTCGAGGAGGAGCGCCAGGCCGACCGCTCCATCCGCCTAAAAGTCCGCCACTGGGACAACTAACCTAACCTTTCCCTTCCCATGCCCAACCGTGAATTCGAAATCATCGTCGCCCCCGATGGCCAGGTGGACCTCAAAATCTCCGGCTATCAGGGCAAAAGCTGCCTCCAGGCCATGGAAGTTTTTCGCCAGATAGTCGGCGAACTTCAGTCCCACGAGCCCACCCACGAGTTTTACGCTCCTGAGGAAGACGTGCGCATCCATATAGACCGCCAGCACTAAAGCCGAACTCAACTTAATGCCGGCCCGGAAGTAGCGCAGACTTCAAGTCTGCTTCTGAGGCAGGTTGGAAACCTGCGCTACTCTCGGACGCCGCCTTGCCTCAACACCCGCCCATGGACACCGCTTCACCCTTCGCCCCGCCGCGCGCCGGTCGCACCGCCGGGTTCTGGCGCGTGTGGTTCCGGTTGTGTCGCAATCTACGGCTCGGCGTTTTGCCAATCCCGCATGATTTTCAGTTCCCCCCCAGGCCGTGGCTGCCGTTCGCAATCGTGGTCGTGCCCTTGCTCGGGCTGCGCTACTCACGGCTCCGCCCCTACGCCGGCATCGCAGCCGGACTGTATGCACTTTCCGGTTTGGTCGCCTTGGGCGCCTACGGCCAATTTCTTGGCTCGATCGCCTTCAGCTTAACGATCGCGATCCACGCCGCCGGGGTTGTCGCCTATCTCGACGCTGAAGCCCCCGCCGACACCGTTGTCTATCGCATTGTCCGGCAACTCATGGTCGTCGTCGCCTTGTCCCTGCTTCTGCCCGTTTTTGTCGAACGTGTGATGGACCGCATCGCCATTCCCGTCGGCGGTCCCGACGGCACGCTTTTGATCAATTGCTTCGCCCGTGAGCAGCCTTTGCTGCCGGGGGAAATCGTGGCCTACAAGATGGATTCCGCCTTTGAACAAGGATTCACCCTCGCGGAGGGTGTTTATCTGGGACGCGTGCTCGGCGGACCCGAAACCGAAATCGTGTTTTCGCCTGGGTTCTATCGTTTAAACGGCATCGATCACCCCGCGCTCCCGCACATGCCTGTGACGGGACAATACAAGACCGATCCGGGGCAAAGCCTCGTCTGGCCTGTCGTGTTTTTTGCCTATGGCAACTTCAGCGGCAGAACCTTTCCCGCCCACCGCGCCGTCGTAGCCGATTCCGCGCTCGTCGGCCGGCCTTATAAACGCTGGTTTTGGCGCACCTTCACTCCATGAGCCGCTTCAATAATCTCGAGTTCGGTTCCAACGCCAACGAAGAGCCGCGCCGCGAAGTCATCAAGGACGAGGCCTACTATCTCGCCGACGGACTCGATCTGTATCAACGCGGCCGCTACGATCTCGCCCTCCGCTCCTACTCAAAGGTCCTCGAATACAACGCCGCCAACACCGCCGCCTGGTGTGCCCAGATTCGCATGTTGGTCGAGCTGGGTGAACTCCGCGAGGCCAAGCTCTGGGCCGACAAGGCCCTCGAGCGTTTCCCAACCGACCCCGAGTTGCTCGCCGCCAAGGCGGTGTGCCTCGCCCGCACCGGCGAGCCCGGTCCGGCCCTCGCGTTTTCCGATGCCTCGGTCGAGGAGAAAGGCGACACGCCGACCATCTGGCTCGCGCGAGGCGAGGTCCTGCTCGCCCGCAACGACTCCGGCGCGCCCTACTGCTTCGAGCGCGCCCTCGGCCTGCGCCCGCGCGACTGGACCTTGCACTGGCTCGCCGCCCGCATCCACGCCTTCTACCGCCGCTTCGCGCTCGCCCTCCGCCACGCGCGCCTCGCGGTCGAGCTCGCACCCGATTGGGCCGTGGTCTGGTTGGAAGTCGGCCGCTGCGAACTGGCCCTTGGCATGAGCAGCCGCGCCCGCGAATCCTTTGCCCAGGCTCGCCAACTCGACGCCCTGCTGCCCGGCCTCAATGAGGCGATCATGGCGGGCAATCGCGAAACCCTCACCGACACTCTTCTTCGGCGCGCCCGCGCCCTGTTTTCATGACGCCCAAGCTCAACCGCCTGCTCACCCTCGTCGCGACCGAAAGCGCGTCCGATCTTCACCTCATCGTCGGCGTGCCGCCCAGCCTGCGCATCAACGGCGAGATCATCTTCGCCGACGACGGCCCGGTGACGGTCGAGGAGAACCAGGCCATCCTCGACTCCATGCTCAACGACGCCCAACGCGCCGCCTTCGAGCGCGACTGGGAACTCTGCGTCTCGCTCCACCACCCGGCGGTCGGTCGCATGCGCGTTACCCTTTATCGCCGCAACGCTTCGCCCGAGTTGAGCATTCGTTTCTGCGGCCATCGCATTTTCTCCCGCGAGGAGCTCGGCCTGCCCGCCAAGGTGGATGAACTCGCCCGAAAGCGGAATGGTCTCATCCTCATCACCGGTCCAACCGGCGCGGGCAAAACCACCACGCTCAACTATCTCGTGGACGCCATCAATCGCGAGCGTCGCTGCAAGATCGTGACCATTGAGGACCCCATCGAGTTCGTGCACGAAAACAACCTCGCCATCATCGTGCAGCAGGAGGTCCTGACCGACACTCAATCCTTCGGCCACGCCTTGATTCACTCGCTGCGCCAGGATCCTGATGTGATTGTTGTCGGCGAGCTGCGCGATCACGCCTCCATCGCCACCGCCCTGACCGCCGCCGAGACCGGCCACCTCGTGCTCGCGACTTTGCACTCGCCCAGCACCAGCCAGGCCATCGAGCGCATTGTCGGCACCTTCGAAGGGAACGCCCAGCGCCAGGTCGTGATGCAATTATCCAACAATCTCCAAGGCATTATCTCGCAGGAGTTATTGCCCTCGATTGATGGCGGCCGCGTGCTCGC
>JAIYBI010000138.1 GCA_027488595.1 Opitutaceae bacterium
CATTGGGCATTCATCATTCCGGGCGAAACCCGGCTAGGTGTATTTGACAACTTCCTCGATGGAGGTGGCGCCGTCGAAAATGGCGCGGAGACCGTCGTCGCGCAGGGTGCGCATTCCCTGTTCGAGGGCTTTTTGTTTGATGACAAGGGTGGGCGCACGTTCCACGACGAGATCGCGCACGGCTTCGCTCATGCGCAGCCACTCGTAGATACCCATGCGGCCCTTGTAGCCGGTGTTGTTGCAGATGTTGCAACCCTTGCCGAAGAAGAACTCGCGGTTGCCGATATCAATAGGGTCAATGCCGAGTTGCTGAAGGAGAGTGGCGGGCGGCTCGTAGGCGGTGCGGCAACCGGCGCAAACGCGGCGCACGAGACGCTGGGCGAGCACGGCCTCGACCGAGGAAGCGATGAGGAAGGGCTCGACGCCCATGTCCACGAGACGGGTAACGGCGCCGGCGGCGTCGTTGGTGTGGAGGGTGGAGAGCACCAAGTGACCGGTGAGCGAGGCCTGAATGGAAATCTGGGCCGTCTCCAAGTCGCGGATCTCACCCACCATGATAATGTCGGGATCTTGCCGGAGGAAGGAGCGAAGGGCCTTGGCGAAGGTGAGGCCGACGGCGTGGTTAACCGGGACCTGCATGATGCCCTCGATCTCGTATTCGACGGGGTCCTCGGCGGTGAGTATTTTGACGTCGGGGCTGTTTACCACGCGGAGTGCGCTGTAGAGGGTGGTCGTCTTGCCGGAGCCGGTGGGCCCGGTGACGATGAAAATGCCGTTGGGGCGTTTGACGATTTCCTGGATACCCTCGAAGACGTCCTCGGGCATGCCGAGCTGGCCGATGTCGAGCTGCACCGCGCTTTGGTCGAGCACGCGGAGCACCACGGACTCGCCGAACTGTGTTGGCAGAGTGGATACGCGCAAGTCCACCGGGCGGCCGGCGAGGGTGAGCTTGATGCGGCCGTCCTGCGGGATGCGGCGCTCGGCGATGTTGAGATTGGCGAGCACCTTGACGCGGGACGTGATGGAAATCGAGAGGTGCTTGGGCGGGGGCGACATCTCGTAGAGGGAGCCGTCAATACGGTAGCGGATCTTGAACTCGTGCTCGAAGGGCTCGAAGTGAATGTCGGAGGCCTTGTCGCGGATGGCCTGAGCGAGCACGAGATTCACGAAACGGATGATCGGAGCCTGGCCGGCGAGGGCTTCGAGGTCGTTCGAGTTGAGGTCTTCGGCCCCCTTGGAGGAGTCGCCGCCTTCCTTAAGGTCGGAGAGGAGTTCGTCGAAATTAGTCTCCTCCTCGGGGTAATGATTTTTGAGCAGGGCGTCTATACGCACCGGATCGCAAACGATGATGCGCACGTCTTTGCCGAGGGCGAAGGTGAGGTCGTCCACGATCTGGGCGTTGAAGGGATCGGTGGCGAGCAGGTCAATGGACTGGCCTTCGACGCGATAGGGAACGACGCCGTAGGTGCGGGCCTGGGCGACGCTGATGCCGGCGACGACATCTCCCGGAATCGAGCCGGGGACATCGGCCAGATACTCTGAGGAGAGGTAGTCGGCCACCGCGTGCAGGAAGGCCGGTTTGGCGACCAGGTTCATTTCCAGCGCGAGCGTTGCGATGGATTTACCGGTGAGGCGGTGCTCCTCCTGCACCGTGGCCAGGGAAGCCTCATCAAGGCGGAGGCGGTCGCGTAAAATCTCTAGGATGGCCTGGGTATGGGCTTCGAACATGGAAACGGGGTGTGAAAGCGTTGAGTGCGGCGTAGCAGCAGGTGGCGGAGGCGAATTTTGAAAAGGTTAGATCGTCTTCAACACCGCGCCGAGCTGGGTGAGTTTTTCGCGCATGCCGATGGCGTCCTGCGCCTTGTCCAGCGCCTCGTCGGGAGTGATGAGCTGGCGGTTCACAAGGCTGAGCAAATGGGCGTCCATCGTGATCATGCCGAGGTTACCGCCGGTCTGAATGTCGGAGGTGATGCGGAAGGTTTTGTTCTCGCGGATCATGGACGCGATGGAAGTCGTGTTGATCATGATCTCGTAACCGGCGATACGCCCGCCGCCGATTTTTTTGCAGAGAACCTGGGAGATGACGGCGACCAACGAGGAGGCGAGCTGGGTGCGGATCATCTCCTTCATGTTGGCGGGGAAGGCGTCCACGATGCGATCCACGGTCTTGGCCGCGCTGTTGGTGTGAAGCGTGCCGAAGACCAAGTGGCCGGTTTCGGCGGCGGTGATGGCGGCCTCGATCGTCTCAAGGTCGCGCATTTCACCCACGAGGATGATGTCGGGGTCCTGACGGAGGGCGCGTTTGATGGCCTCGGCGAAGTTACCGACGTCCACGCCGATCTCGCGCTGGGTGACGATACAGCGTTTATGGGTGTGGTAATACTCGATCGGGTCCTCGACCGTGATGATGTGACCCTCGCGGTTCTCGTTGATGTAGTTCACCATCGAGGCAAGGGTGGTGGACTTGCCGGAGCCGGTGGGGCCGGTGACGAGAATGAGACCGCGCGGCCGGTAGAGCAGCTCGCGCACCTTGTCGGGCAGGCCGATCTCGCGGAGGCCATACATTTTGTTGGGAATCTGGCGGAGGACGATGCCGTAGTTGCCCTTCGACTTCAGGATCGAGACGCGGAAGCGGGCCTTGTCTAGGAAGGCGAAGCCGAAGTCGGTGCCGCCGTTGGCCTTCACGTTCTGCTGGTGCAGGTCGGAGGTGATGGCGAGCATGAGGTGCTCGGTGTCCTCCGGAGTGAGGCTGGGCCCCTCGATCGGCACCATGCTGCCGCTGATGCGCAAGGTGGGCGGCTGGCCCACCTGACAATGGAGGTCGGAGGCGTTTTGCTCCACCACCAGATCCAAAAGGTCGTTCATCTCGTAGCTCATGATTGAAAGGGGGAATGATTGGGTAAAACGAGCGGGGTATCGGATACGGCGAGCGCGGGCTGCGGTAGCGGCGAAGGGCTTAGTTGGCGTCGCCGACGGTGATCGAGACGACCTCCTCAATGGTGGTCATGCCGGTGAGGACCTTGCGCAGACCGTCCTCGCGCATGGTGCGCATGCCTTGGGCGCGGGCTTTGTCACGCAAGCGGGCGGTGCCCGCGTTTTCGTAGATCATGCGCTGCAGTTCGTCATTGGTGACGAATATCTCAAAGATGCCCGCGCGGCCGCGATAGCCGGTGCCGTGGCAATTCTCGCAACCGGCCCCCTTGACGAAAGTGGCGTTCACGGCCTGTTGGGCGGTGATGTTGAGCGAGCGCAGCTCGCGGGGATCAGGCACGTAGGTCTGCTTGCACTTGGGGCAAATCTTGCGCGTCAGGCGCTGGGCCATGACGGCTCGCAGGGAGGTCGAGACGAGGAAGGGTTTCACGCCGATATCAATCATACGGGTGACGGCGCCGGGGGCGTCGTTGGTATGCAGGGTGGAGAACACCATGTGGCCGGTGAGCGAGGCGTTGATGGAAATCTCCGCCGTCTCCAAGTCGCGAATCTCACCCACCATGATGATATTCGGCGCCTGACGCAGCATGGAACGAAGGGCGTTGGCGAAAGTCATGCCAACCTCGGCGCGCACCGGCACCTGGTTGATGCCGGACAACTGATACTCCACCGGGTCCTCGACCGTGATGAGCTTACGGTCGGGTTTGTTGATGAAGTGGAGACACGAATACAAGGTCGTCGTCTTTCCCGAGCCGGTCGGGCCGGTGACAAGGAAGAGTCCGTCCGGGAGCGAGATGATGCGCTCCATCGTGGCCTGGTCGTCGCTGAGGAAACCGAGCTGGGGAAGGCCGAGCTGGAGGCCCTCCTTGTCGAGAATACGCATGACGATGGACTCGCCGTGACCGGTGGGCAGGGAGGACACGCGGAGGTCAATGGGCTTGTTACCAACCGATACTTGAATGCGCCCGTCCTGGGGAATGCGTTTTTCGGCGATCGAGATGTTCGCCATGATCTTAATGCGCGAGATCATCGCGAGCTGGAGACGCTTCGGGGGATTATCCACCTCGACGAGCACGCCGTCTATCCGGTAGCGGACGCGGAAGCGCTTTTCCAAAGGCTCCATGTGGATATCTGACGCGCGACGCTGAAAGGCCTCCAGGATGATCTGGTAAACGAGCTTGATGATCGGTGCGTCGCCCGCGTCACCCTCGGCCCCGGCAGCTCCGCCGGCACCAGTGACGACCTGGGCCTCGTCGCTGGACGAAATATCGTTGAGCAACTGCTCCATGGACTCCTCGTCCTTGCCGTAGAAGCGATCAATGTGGGCGACGATCTCGTCGGCCGGGGCGATCACCGGCTCGACCGAAAGCTTGAGGAAATGGCTGAGGCTATCAATCGCATCCACGTCGAGCGGGTCGCTGATCGCGATGCGGATGGTCTGTCCTTCGCGCCCAACCGGGAACGCGGTGTATTTGACCGCGAGGTTGCGCGGGAGCAGCGCCATGAGCTCGCTGGACGCGCGCACGTTGCTCATGTCCACCATCGGCATGCCAAACTCGTCGGCGAGGAGTTTGGCGAACTGCTTCGAGGTGACGCCGTGTTCGGCGATGAGCACCTCTAGCAACTTTGGCGGCGCTGTCGTCAGGTCGGTGTGTTCGGCGACCCGGGCGCGGGCGGCATTGATCTGCCCGGCTTGGAGCATGCCCTTGTCGAGCGCGAGTTGGATTACGAAATCGTCAGCAGAAGTCACGGTTGGGGGAGTATGCGGTCAGAATGTCCGGGGGCGAAGGAATGTCGCAAGCGACGCTGAATTTTCGTCCGTTTACCGATTGAGACTCAACAAGAATTCCGCGTTGGTGCGGGTTTTCTTCAGGCGCTGGATAAACATGTCCATCGCTTCGATCGCGGGAATGCCCTGCATGGCGCGGCGCAGGCCGTAAACGCGCAGCATTTCCTCGGGGTGGTAGATGAGCTCCTCCTTGCGCGTGCCGGAGCGATCGATGTTGATGGCGGGGAAAATGCGTTTGTCCGACAGGCCGCGGTCGAGGTGGAGCTCCATGTTGCCCGTGCCCTTGAACTCCTCGAAGATCACCTCGTCCATGCGCGAGCCGGTGTCCACCAGCGCAGTGCCGAGGATGGTGAGCGAGCCGCCGCCCTCGATGTTGCGGGCCGAGCCGAAGAAGCGCTTGGGGCGCTGGAGGGCGTTCGACTCGATGCCACCCGACATGGTCTTGCCACCGTTGCCGGCGAGGGCGTTGTAGGCGCGGGCGAGGCGGGTGATGGAGTCGAGCAGGATGACCACGTGTTTGCCCAGCTCGACCAAGCGGCGGGCTTTTTCGATCACCATCTCGGCGGCGTGGACGTGACTCTCCGGCGCTTCGTCAAAGGTGGAGCTGACCACCTCGCCCTTTGTGTGGCGACGGAAGTCGGTGACCTCCTCGGGGCGCTCGTCAATCAGCAGAAGGATCAGCGTGGCCTCGGGAAAGTTATGCGAGATCGAGTTCGCGATGTTTTGCAGCAGCACGGTTTTGCCCGTGCGCGGCGGGGCGACGATCAGACCGCGCTGGCCGAAGCCGACCGGGGTCAGCAAATCAATCGCGCGCATCGAAATGTCCTTATGAATCTCGGGCGCCTCCAGCAGGATGCGGCTGAGCGGATAATACGGAATCAACTCCTCAAACAGCGTGACCTCGCGCGCCGCCTCGGAGGTGGTGCCCATGACGCCAAGGATGCGCACGGCACACGGGCAACGCTCGCCGTTTTGCGGAGGCTGCGCGATGACCTCCAGCTCCTGCCCGCGCCGCAAGCCGTGCCGGCGAATCAACGCGGCCGGCACGCAAGTGCTCTCCGGGTAGAGGCGATAGCTGTTGGCGCGGTGCACAATGAAGCCGAAGCCGGCATCCGTCACATCCAGCCAGCCGCGCTCGTGGAAGGCGCGTTTCTCGCGCGCTGCCCAGGCGAAAATCATCTCGACCAAGGTCCGCCGCGAGGGCGCGCCGACCGGGTTTTCACCGAGCGCGCGCACCCGGGGCAACAACTCGACCGCACCGGAGCCGTGTACCTCCGCCAGTTCGAGCGGCGCGGTATCCTTCGCGAGTTCGTCGGCCAACACGTCCAAGGCGGCGGCGTCAGCGTGCTGCGCCTGGCTCGGCAAGGCCCCTACCTGCATGGCCAAAACGGGCGGCGCCGGCTGCTGCGGAGGCCGCTCGGGGCCGGCCGCGTGGCTGCCGCCATGCCCACCGCCACCGTGGCCGCCTCCGCCGCCGTGACCCTGACCTCCGCCATGTCCGCTGCGGGCCTGCTGCTTCTCCAGCCACTTTTGTTTCTTCTTCTCTTTTTTACGCTCCCACCAGGGTTTGCGCTCATCAATCGCCGCAGAACCTCCGCCGCCCTGGGCCGCGCCCGAATCCATCGCACGCCCGTCAGCGGGCACGTCGGCGCCAACCGGCGGCTCATTATATGGTGCGCCGGTGTTCTTGTTGGCGTCGGAGGCTTCAGCAGTCTGTTCAAATGCGACATCCGCGGGGGCAACCGGACTAAAGTTCTCGCCTTCCCCGGAGCCGACGCCCGAGCGCATCGGAGTGAACACCGCCCGCTCCGGCAGTTCCGGCTGGAAGGAATCATCACGCGAGTCCGCGACCGGCGTCGGCGCCGCGGGTGCGGCAGAGGCGGCTTCGGCCTCGAAGAGACCGGGCTCATCCACCGAACCCGGAGCGCGTCCGCGACGGGCGCGGATCGGCTTGGGCGAGAGTTCCGCCGCAGCAGGAACATCTTGGGCGGGCTCGGTTTCCACACTGCGCGCGCGTGTGCGTTTCGGAGCCGCAGGCTTGCGGGTTTTCTTGGCGGAGCTGTCGGCGAGGGTGTCGCCTGAAGGGTTTTCCTGATCTTCCATGGAGAGTGAGTGACTAGATTTACGGAGAAAAAGTGTGAGAGCGATTCATCGGCGCCCGCCTGCCTCGGTTCATGCTTGGCCCGGCCAGTTTCAGCGCCGGGCCTCGAACCCAGCGGCAAGCATCGCCACCTGCGCACTTAAAAAAGCGGGAGTGCCATCGTTCCATAACACGGCGTGAGCAGACTTAAGTTTGTAATCCAAGGGCAATTGGGAGGCGATTCGCTGCTCGACCTGCGCTTGTGACAACCCCCGCGCGATCAACCGAGCAACTTGAACATCCCTAGATGCGCCGACTGTGATCACAAAATCAAACCCTTTTTCCATCCCGGCTTCAAAGAGCAGCGGCACTTCGATCACCCAGTCTCCGGCCGGCCCACCGGCGACCTCGGCGCGCCAGAGCGCCTCCACTCGCGGGTGCACCAGTTGTTCCAACCAGCGCCGCTCCCCTTCATCCGCGAAAACAATCCCTGCCACCTTGGCCCGATCCAGTTCGCCACCCGCCCCCAACACCGAGCACCCCCAACGCGCCTCCGCCGCCGCAATGATGTCGCGCGCCGGCAACACGTTCTCTCGCACGATCCGGTCAGCATCCCGCACAGCAAAGCCCTGCGCCTCGAAAAACCGGGCGGCACTCGACTTCCCACAACCGATTCCCCCTGTGAGCGCGATTAACATTTAAAAAACAAGGATCGTATCCCGTTCCCCAAAGAAGGCGACATCCCGTAACGGGATCAAGACGCGACCGCCGTCAACATGCGGTCATATCGCAACACGGGAACGTTTAGGTTCGACTTGAGCGTAACGAGCATAACTCATTACCACGCACCCCGGTGCCTGTTGTGAAGCCTATCAACCTGAATTCCTCGGACCGTCCGTCACCTCTGCGTGACATTACCAGCCCGTCCGCCCTTCGCCCCGCGATTCATAGGGTCTTCGCCCTGACCGGTGCCGACCCTCAGTTTGGCGAACGCGTGCTCGAGTTCACCGAGCGCCTTTTTCGCGGCGGGATCTGGAACGCCCAGCCCATCAACCTCCGCTACCACGATTTCGCCCACACTCTGCAAGCCTCCTACTGCTTGCTCGATCTGATGGCCGGCTATAAGAGGGACAACCCTCCGGGGTTTTCGCCCCGCGAGGTCGAGCTGGGGCTCGCCGCCATCCTGCTGCACGATTCCGGCTACCTCAAAGTCGCGGGCGACAACGAGGGCACCGGCGCGAAATACACCTACTCCCACGTGCTGCGCAGTTGCGGACTAGCCGCCTCTCTGCTCCCCACCATCGGCTGCCGGCTGGATGAAATTGATTTCGTTGTCGGTTCCATTCGCTGCACCGGCATCAGCGGCAATCCCGCACTCATCAACTTTCGCTCCTCCAACGCGACCCTCATCGGCTGCATGGTCGCCACCGCCGACTACCTTGGCCAGATGGCCGCCCCCGAATACCCCGACAAGCTCCCCTTCCTCTTCCAGGAATTCGCCGAGGCCGACGTCTTCAGCAATGTCCCGCCCGAGAAACGCGCCTTCGCCACCGCCGAAGCCATGCTCGCCGCCACCCCGGGTTTTTGGACCAAGTTCGTGCGCCCCAAACTCGACAAAGATTTCCAAGGCGTGCACCGCCACCTCGCCCCGCCGGATCAGCCCGACGCCAACCCCTACTTCGCCGCCGTCGAGGAGAACATAGCGATCATCTCCGCCCGCTCGGCCGCCACCACTCCCTTCCCTGCAAACTCCGCCGGCTAAGCAAAGG